>JBKJTV010000213.1:0-4877 GCA_046589985.1 Candidatus Limnocylindria bacterium
ACGAGCACGCCGTCGGTGTCCCGCGCCAGGAGATCGTCCCACTCACGAGCCCAGATCACCTTGATGACGTTCCAGCCCGACCCGCGGAAGACCGCCTCGAGCTCCTGGATGATCTTCCCGTTACCGCGCACCGGACCATCGAGCCGCTGCAGGTTGCAGTTCACGACGAACGTGAGGTTGTCCAGGCCCTCGCGGGCCGCGACGTGCAGCGCACCGAGCGACTCGGGCTCGTCTGTCTCGCCATCGCCGAGGAACGCCCACACGCGCGCGTCCGCAGTGTCCTTGATGCCGCGCGCCGACAGATACCGGTTGAAGCGCGCCTGATAGATCGCGTTGATCGGCCCGAGCCCCATCGAGACGGTCGGGAATTCCCAGAAGTCACGCATGAGGCGAGGGTGCGGGTACGAGGAGAGGCCCTCGCCGGGATTCACCTCGCGCCGGAAATGGTCGAGCTGCGACTCCGTGAGGCGTCCTTCGAGGAAGGCCCTCGCATAGATCCCTGGCGAGGCGTGCCCCTGAAAGAAGATCTGGTCGCCGGAGGTCCCGTCGTCCTTGCCGCGGAAGAAGTGGTTGAAACCGACCTCATACAGGCTCGCGGCAGAGGCGTACGTCGCGAGGTGGCCGCCGATGCCAGGGTAGTTGTGGTTGGCGCGCAGGACCATCGCGACCGCGTTCCACCGGATGAGCCGGCGGATGCGAAGCTCCATCTGCTCGTCTCCCGGGAAGTACGGCTCCTGCTCCGGGGAGATGGTATTGATGTAACGGGTCTGGGTGAGCGGCGGGATGCCGACGTGCAGCATCCGGGCACGCTTCAGCAGCTTGTACAGGAGGAACCGGGCGCGGTCGGGCCCGGCGGCCTTCACGAGCGCATCGAGCGACTCGATCCACTCCTGGGTCTCGGTAGGGTCGATATCGGGCAGCTGCTGCTTGAACTCGTCGAAGATCTCGTGGACCACGAGCCCATGTTAGCCGCGCACCTGCACTGGACGGGCCGTCTGCGGCACACTTCTGGGGTGCAGAACGAGCCGCCTCGCAAACGCCCGCGACGCCGCGGTCGCGGAGGCGCTCGACCCGTGCGTCCGCAGGCGCAGCCGATGCCGCCGCCGGCGACGCGCGCGCTCGTCACCCGGGCCCCCATCCGCGCGCCGCGACGGCGCCCGCAGCGTCCGGAGCGCTCGCCCGACGAGCTGCGGCCCGGTACGCCGTGCGTCGTGCTCATGGACTGCCGGGAGGGCGAGCCAGATCGCAGCGGCGCCGTCGCGTCGTTCGAGGGGGTCTTCGACTTCGAGACAGGTGATCCGCGGCGCCCGGGCCATGGGATACCCCGGCTCCGCATCGGACCGCTGGAGCGGGTCTGGGGCTTCGAGGTCTGGTGGCGGCCCGATCCGACCCGAGCTGGCCTCACCGACGCCGACCGCGCGGACATCGAAGCGTCGAAGAAGCTGCTGCGCGGTCTCGCCCGCGATGCGCGACGGCGGACACCGCTCGCGATCCGTTGATCCCCGCTCGCGTCGCGGCTTCGCCTGCTCTGCTCCACGCTCGCTATCGCTCGCTGACAGGGGCCCCTACCCCTGGGGCCGCAGCGGCTTCGCTCGGGCAAAGCCCTCGCTCGCCTGAACGGATCTGGGATTCGCAGCACCACGCCACTCGTACCAGTACGACCTCGCCCTGGCCCATGACTGTCCGGACCCGTCACGCGGGCTGAGAGTGCGCAGCGGGTAGGGAGCTGGGGCAGGGGAGTGACGGATGGTCCGCCCTGCGCCGCGTTTTTGGATGAAGGTCCTCGGCGCGCTGCTCATCGTCGGCGTCCTGCCGATCGGTCTGGTGAGCGCGGTCTCGGTCACGACGACGCGCGACGAGCTCACGGAGCTCGGTGTCACGAATATCCGGCAACGCGCGCTCTCGACCGCGAGCGCCATCGATGCGTATCTCGCGAGTCGTCTCGGCGACATCGTGCTCGTCGCGCGCATTCCCGACGTCGTTCGGCACGCCGCGTACCCCTTTGACGCGGATGTGAAGGACGCGGCGCGCGACGCGCTGAAGGCGGCGGCGGCCCGCTCCCCGGAGTACGAATCCGTCGGCTTCGTCGACCTCACGGGCAGGATCACGACAGCGTCGATCCTCACCGACGAGGGGACCAGCGTCGCGTTCCGCGAATACTTCCTGACGGCGAAGGCCGGGAAGGCCTACATCAGCGACCCGAGCTACTCGGTGATCACGAACCGCCCCGCGCTCTTCTTCTCCGCACCGGTGCAGAACGCTGCCGGGCAGATCATGGGGGTCGTTCGCACACGCGTGAACCTCGCTGCGATCTGGGACCTCGTCGAGGCAGACGCGGATTCCGTCGGGCGCGGCGCGCACGGCGCGCTCCTCGACGACTACGGCATCCGCCTCGCGGTCTCGGAGACACGCGGACAGCGGCAGATCGCCGAGGGCCTCATCTACAAGCCGATCGCGCCGATCGACCCGGAGACCGCGAAGAAGCTCGCGGCGGACCGGCGCTTCGGGCAGAAGACGCCGGAGCAGCTCGAGCTTGACGCCGTGCCCGCGCTGAAAGCGACGCTCGATGACCTGAAGCGGACCGGTGCCCTGAGCGGCGGCTTCGCCTACGACGCCAGAGGGGAGCAGCGCGGCGTCGCGGCGCGCCTCGCGACCAAGCCGTGGGCCTACGTCCTCGCGGTCCCGCTCGCGACGTACACCAAGGCCGCGGATGACGCGACGATGAACGCCGCGCTCACGCTCGCCGTCGGCGTCCTGCTCGCATTCGTCATCGGCGTGCTCCTGACGCGCTCGCTCGTGCGGCCCCTCCGTCGTCTCGTCGGCCAGGCGACGCGCGTCTCGACGGGTGACGTCGACCTGAACGCCGCACGGTTCGACACGCGGCATGGGGACGACATCACGCGAGAGGTCGCCTCCGCGTTCGATCGGCTCCTGAACGCACTGCGCTTCTACGCGCTCGCAGACGATGCGGAGCCGAGACGGTGAGGCCCGTCGGCGAGAATGTCGAGCAGATCGCCAAGGAGTTCCTCGGACCGGCTGCCACTGTCTTCCTGCGCCGCGAGCTGGCCGCCATCGGCGTCGCCCTCGAGACCATGCGCGAGCCTCACGTGCCTGCGCTCGTCGCTCGGGCCGAGCGCGTGGCCGCCCGCCTCATGGAGGCCGACCGCGCGCGCGACTTCATCGCCGCACTCACCGCGTGCGCGGGCGCGTCCGGCGCGCCCGACGCCGACACCTTCCGTGCGCTCGCCCGCGACGCGATCTCGCGGGACGACATCGACACCGCTGTCGCGGCGCTCCGCGACGGGGCCGCGACGCTGCTGCGCTCGAATGACCGCGCCGGGGCGCTGGCCCTCCTCGAGCAGGCCGTCGGCGTCGCGCCCGGCGACCTGACGGCGCACCGCCGGCTCGCGGCCGCGCTGGTGAATCGCGACGACGTCGCGGGTGCCTGCGCCGAGTACGCCCGATTCGTCGACCTTGCCGTCACGCGCGGCGACACCCGCCGTGCCTGGCTCGAGCTCACCTACGCACGCGAGATGCTCGGCGAGCTCCCGGCGCTGCTCACCATCGCGGACCGGCTGCTGCCGGCCGCGGTCGCCTCCGCATCGGCAGCGGCCGCCTCCGCACCGCCGGCCGCCGCATCCGCACCGCCGGCCGAGCGTCCTGAGCCCGAGCCGGTCGCCGTCGGCTCGGGCGTGCGCCTGATCCCACGAGCCGCCGTCGCGGCCTCCGTGGAGGTCGTCGCTGCCGCCCGTCAGCTCCTCGGTGAGGGCAAGGTCGGGGCTGCGTCGGATCTCCTGCTCGACCACATCGCCCGCGGTTCGACCGATCGCGACGCGCAGCGCCTGCTCATTGACATCGGCTGCGCGGTCGGTCGGCGCGACATCGCGCGCGACAAGTGCCGTGCTCTTGGGACTGCCTATCGCCTCGACGGCAAGGCCGACGCGGCGAACGACGTCGAGCGTCTCGCCGCCATCCTTTGATCCCGGGGGCCCTGCGGCTTCGGCCAGGCGAAGCCCGGCCTCGCCTGAGAGGCCGCTAGGACGACGTCCGTACGAGCGTGCCGCGATCGGCGAAGCCGCGCAGGAGGAAGGCGAGCACGAGCCCGGCGACGAACCCGCCGATGTGCGCCATATACGCGACGCCGCTCGTCTGCGCGGATTCGGTGATCGACGCGGCGCCCGCGACGAACTGGAAGAGCGCCCACATCCCGATCATCACGAGCGCGGGGACCTCCGTGACGAAGCGGAAGCCCATCAGGACCTTCACGCGGTTCTTCGGAAAGAGCACGAGGTAGCCGGCGAGCACCCCGCTGATCGCACCGGAGGCACCGAGGCTCGGGATGACCGACTCGGGCGAGAACATGACATGCGCGAGCGACGCAACGACGCCGGTGACCAGGTAGAAGATCGCGTAGAGGAGCGGCCCGAAGGCGTGCTCGACGTTATCCCCGAAGACGAAGAGGAACAGCATGTTGCCGCCGAGGTGCGCGAAGCCGCCGTGCATGAACATCGACGTGAAGAGCGTGAGCCAGATCGGCGACGGACCCGGCGCCTGAAGGAGCGTCTCCGTCGTACCGTCCGGGAGCTGCACCGGGACCGGGCCGACGAGGTCGGTGCCGGTGAGGATCTCCTTCGGGATCGCGCTGAAGCCCATCGTGAACGCGTCGCTCGGCAGCTGGAGCAGGAAGAACACCGCGATGTTGGCCGCGATGATGATGAGGTTGACGATCGGGAGGCCACCTCTGCCGTGGCCCTGATCTCCGATAGGCATCATGTCGGCTGCAGACTAGCCGATAGAATTCGCTCATCCTCACGTGCCGCGGCGACGTCGCCAAGTGGTAAGGCAAGGGTCTGCAAAACCCTCATCGCGGGTTCGAT
>JBKJTV010000218.1:0-3123 GCA_046589985.1 Candidatus Limnocylindria bacterium
CCTCCGCGTGCGCGGGGGCGACGAAGAAGTCGCCAATGGTCGTCGCTCGCGCGTAGTACACGTACTCGTACACGCCCTTGGCGAGGCGATCGGCCATGAGTAGGGCGCGGTCGTCGCGCAGATCCACCTGCTGCCAGGGGCTGTAGTACCAGCGAAACCACGGTGCCTGATAGCCGCCAGTCTGTCGCTGCCCAACGCTTGCGCGGTCGGCCTCGAGCTTCGCCCGCAGCGCCGGGTCCACCGTCCTGAGGCGGGCGTCGACAGGCTCGAGCCCGGCCGGTAACAGGTCCTCGACCACGACGTACGTGCGGTCGGCTGGGACGAGCACCGTCAGCTTCACGCGCACGGTCTCGCCGAGCTGCGCGGTCGTGATCGGCTTCGATGGATCGTCGACCAAGGTGTACTCGTGCGAGATCGCGAAGCCGCGGTTCAGCGCCTCGATCTCCTTCGCCGGCGTGACGTAGCGCAGATCGACCGTGTAGTAGAGCCGTCCAGGCCGCTCGTAGTCGCGCGTGAGCGCGAGGATGCTCGTCTTGCCTGGAGTCACCGCCGTGAGTGGAAGCTTCTTCGCTGCCGCGGTCGGTGTGGCGCTCTTCTTCACGAGGCCGGCGAGGATCTCCCTGTCGTCGAACCGCACGGCGTACCGGAAGTCCGCGCCGAGCTCGCCGGTGCCTGTCGCGTAGGTGGTGAGCGCGAGGACGCCGAGCGCGCGGTCGATGGAGCTGTGCCAGGCGTCGGCGGCGCGCGAGAGAACGAGCCAGCGGACGGTCTGCGGGAGCAGCGCGTGGTTCGACTGCACCCGCGCGAGCGCCAGCGCTCCGAGAGCGGTCGCGCCGTTGCTCGTGACAAGTGAGCCCTTGCCCGATGTCGCGGGCGCATCCTCCCAGTGGTTGCCGTTCGCGCTCGGGATCGTGGCCGCCGCGAGGTCGGCGAGGAGCGCACGTACCTGCAGGTCGTCCGGCGCGACGCCCGCGTCCTCCAGCGCGAGGAGCAGGTACGCGCGGCCCCAGGTTGTCAGCTGCGCGCGCTGCTGCTCGAAGAGCGCGCGCGCCGGCATGAGCGCGGAGCTGCCGTCGCCCGCAGCGGAGAGCGCGGCGAGGAGGAACGCCTTCTGCGAGGGGTCCGCGGGCGAGACGACGTCGGTCACGCGGTTCACGTAGGACGAGACGTAACCGCTCGCGCGCGCGACCACGCCTGCGTCGACCTTGAGTCCGTCGCGCCGCGCTTCGCCGAGCGCGAGCAGCGCCCAACCCGTGACGTTCACGTCGGACAAGCAGAGCGGGTCGTCGCACCACGCCCAGCCGCCGTCGGGGCGCTGCCGTCCGATGAGGCCAGCGAGGTCGCTCGCGACGCGGCCGCCCGTCACCGTTGCAGCGGCGTCGGCGCCCGCCTCGGCGCGTCGCACCCCGATCGAGGCGATCAGCCGGCTCGCGACGCGCTCGCTGCCCTCGAGGGCCCTCGGCTCGAGCAAGCGCAGCTCATCGGCCATCGACCCCACGAGAGCCGAGCGGACCTGCACGTTCAGCGAGCCATGTTTCGTGTCGGCGAATGGCGGAAGGTACACGGCCTCGAGCGCCCCTTCGTCGGTCACGACCCCACCGGTCGCCATCGTCTCCGGCGTGACGTCGAGAAGGACCGGCAGCTCCTGGATGAGGCTGTCCGCGAGGCCCCCGCTCCCCGTCGCGGTGAACGAGAGCTTCGCGCGGCCCTCCGCCCGCACCGTCGCGGGCCAGCTCACGGCCACCGACTGGCCGGGATCGACGGTGACGGTCCGCCCGAGGTCGCCGCTCACGATCACGCCGTCGGCGGCGAGCGTGACGCGCACGTTCGTCGCGGCGTTCGTCGCGTTGCGTACGAGGACACGCAGCGCCGCTTCGTCTCCGACGCGCAGGAAGCGTGGCAGCGCCGGCCGGAGCAGCAGCGGCTGCGTCGAGACGAGCTCGTTGAGCCCCTCGCCGACCAGCGTGTCGCCACTGATCGCGCGCGCTTGCAGGCGCCAGGTCGTCAGGTTGTCCGGCATCGTGACCTCGACGCTCGCGGTCCCGTCGTCCTTCGTCGTGACCTGCGCGCTCCAATAGGCGGTGTTCCGGAACTGCTGGCGCGCACGGTCGGCGGCCGCACCGCTGCCGCTCCCGCCCTTCCCCGCGCGCGCGGCCTCGACGACGACGTCGTTCCAGCGATCCACCGACACGGCCATGGACGAAGCGGTGTTCACACCGAGGCCGCGCTCGAACCAGAACGCGCGCAGGCCGTCCGGTCCGCGCTCCTCCTGCAGCGAGAGCACCGCCTTGTCGACGACCGCGACCGACACCTCGGACCGAACACCCTTGCCGGTGTGATCGGTGACCGCGATGTCGTAGCGGACAACGTCGCCCGGCTTCGCCTGCGGGCGATCCGGTCGGACGCTCACGTTCAGCACACGTGTCGCAGTCGACACGTTCAGCTGTACGTAGCCGACCTTGAAGCGCGGGAGCGGGTCGTTCGCCGTCGGGCCGCGGTAGAGGACGACCGAGACGAAGACATCTGGGACCGACCGGTCGGTGATCGGGATCCGCAGGCGCTCGCTGTTCGTCGCGAACGAATGCACGGAGCGCGTAATGACCTTGCCGCGCTCGACGGTGACGAGCGCCGTCGCGCCCGCGAACGGCGCCGGCACGAGGACCTCGGCAGTCTCGCCGACCTCGTAGCGCTCCTTGTCAGCGACGAGCTTGATCGTGTCGTCGTTCGTCATCTGCCAGGTCGCGAACCCGCCACCCGAGACCCAGAGGTATGTCGCGGACCGGCCGGCGCGGCCGCTCGCGTCCGCGATCTCCGCGACGATGCGTAGCGTGCCGGCGCGCGACGGCCGCACCGCGACGCGCGCCTTGCCCTCGCGATCGGACGTAGCGCTGAGCGTCGTGACGAGGGTGTCCTTCGGCTCGCTGCGGTAGCGCCGGCCGCCGCCGGGGACCTGCTCTTTCACCGTGATCCATTGGCGGTCGTACACCTTGACCACGACCGCCTGGCCGCCGACGGTCGCTCCGTTCGTGTCCACGGTGACGAGGTCGACCGAGGTGAGCCCGCCCGCATTCGCGACGTACTGCGCGGGATGCACGCCGACGTAGAGCGACGCCGGGTGCACGG
>JBKJTV010000263.1:0-4698 GCA_046589985.1 Candidatus Limnocylindria bacterium
GTGCAGCCGGAGGACAGTGCGCACGCCCTCCTTATCCGGCTCCTCGTCGTACGCGGCGCAGAGGATCGCGAAGGTCGCGCGATCCGCGCCGACGGCCGTCTCGATGACGTGCGGCACAAAGCGCTGGTTCGTGAGGTCGTCGAAGTACTCGAGCTTCTTCCCCGAGAACTCGCTGTGGCGGCTGAGGTCGTAGTTACCGCGGTTGTGGATGCCCTCCATCTCCTTCCAGCCGAACGGGTACTGGAACTCGATGTCCACCGCCTTCGCGGCGTAGTGAGCGCGCTCGTTCTCCGCGTGCTCGCGGAACCGCAGGAGCTCGTCCTGCACGCCGAGGTCGCGGTACCACTGCCGCCGGGTGGCCAGCCACTCGTCGAAGAACCGCGGCGCGTCCTCGGCCCGGCAGAAGTACTGCATCTCCATCTGCTCGAACTCGCGCGAGCGGAAGATGAAGTTCCCAGGCGTGATCTCGTTGCGGAACGACTTCCCGATCTGGGCGATGCCGAACGGGAGGCGCCGCCGCATCGACTGCACCACGTTCTCGAAGTTCACGAAGATGCCCTGCGCGGTCTCGGGTCGAAGCCACGCGACCGACGCCGAGTCCTCCGCCGGGCCGACGAAGGTCTTGAACATGAGGTTGAACTGGCGCGGGAGCGACAGCTTCTTCGCGCCGCACGAGATGCAGGGCATCGCGGCGAGACGGTCACCAAGCGCCGCGTCCTTTGACCGCCAGAGATCCATGAGCACATCACCATCGGGGAGCTCGTCGATCCGGAACCGCTTGCGGCAGTTGCCGCATTCGACGAGCGGGTCGATGAAGTTCTCGACGTGGCCGGAGGCCTCCCACACCCGCGGGTGCATGAGGATCGCGGCGTCGAGGCCGACGATGTCCTCGCGCTCCTGGACCATCGCGCGCCACCAGGCACGCTTCACGTTGTTCTTCAGCTCCACCCCGAGCGGGCCGAAGTCCCAGGTCGCGCCGGCGCCGCCGTAGATCTCGCTCGAGGGGAACACGAACCCGCGACGTTTCGCGAGCTGGACGACCTTGTCGCCGAGATCAGCGACGCTCACCTTGAGCTGACGGCGAGCGGCTGTGGGAGGTGGCGGAGCTGCTCGATGAAGCGTGCCGCCTGGACGTCGCGGTCGAGGACGACGTGCAGGAAGCCGCGCAGTGCGCGCTCGAGCTCGAGCGCGAGCGCCTCATCGATGCGCAGGCGCGCCGCAGCGTCGAAGTCGCTCACGAGGAGGAAGCGCAGCGATTTCAGCGCACGGACCGAAAGCGCGACGCCGACGTACTCCGAAGCGCCCAGGCAACCGGCGCAGATGACACCGCCGGCGATGGGGCTCCACACGTTCTCGGTCTCGAGGAGCGCGCCTTCGCACTGCACGCACCGGCCGAGCTCCGGCCGGAAGCCCGAGCGGTCGAGCAGGTGGAGATCGAACCAGCGGCACACCAGCGCCGGGACATGGCCGGACTCGAGGTGACGGAGCGCGTTCTCGACGAGCTCGAAGACGGGCGCCGATGGCTCGTGGTCGACGGTGAAGCGATCGGCGAGCTCTGCGACATACCAACCCGCCGCGATACGGCCAAGGTCCTCGCGCATGGTCCGGTATGAGGCTCGCGTCTCCGCGCCGGTGAGCACGTCGAGCTCGCGCCCGCGCGCCATCTGGAAGGTGGCGTGTGCGAGCGGCTCCGCGTGCCCGGCAAGGCGGCTCGTCGAGCGGCGGATGCCCTTCGCGACGACGCGGACCTTCCCGAAGTGGCGCGTAAGGAGCGTGAGGATGCGGTCGGCCTCACCGAAGTCGAGCGTCTTGAGGACGATCGCCTCGGCACGGTACGTGCGCGACGCCATCGCGATGATGCTAAAGCCTAGAATCGGGCGCCGGTGGTGAACGCGACGCCCTTCTCGTCCCGCGTCGCGGCGATCGATGAAGAGATCAAGACGGTGCTCGCGCAGGCCGAGCCGTCGCTCCAGCCCTTTTACGGGATGATGCTCTACCACCTCGGCCTCGATTCGACGATCCCGGGGCGCGGCAAGCGTCTCCGTCCGCTCCTCTGCTCGCTCGTCTTCGAAGCGCTCGCGGGCGACGCCCGACGCGCTCTCCCGGCCGCTGCGGCGCTCGAGCTCCTGCACAACTTCACGCTCATTCACGACGACATCGAGGACCAGGACCCGACCCGCCACCACCGGCCGACGGTCTGGTCGGTGTGGGGCGTGCCGCAGGCCATCAACACGGGCGACGGCATGTACGCGGCATCGCGCCTCGCGGTCCAGCGACTGCGGGATCGGGGCTTCCCGGCCGACCGCATCCTGGACTTCGCGTGCCTGCTCGATCAGGCCTGCGTGCGGGTCTGCGAGGGGCAATTCCTCGACATCAGCTTCGAGACGCGCACCGATGTGACGGTCGATCGATACCGGGCGATGGTCGCGAAGAAGACCGGCGCGCTCATCTCCGCCTGCGCGGAGGGCGCCGCGGTCCTGGCGACGGACGACCGCCGGGTGCGTGAAGCGCTCGCGCGCTTCGGTGACGACTACGGCCAGGCATTCCAGGCACACGACGATCTCCTCGGGATCTGGGGCACGCGCCAGCGCACCGGCAAGCTGGAGCTGAACGACCTCACGAAGCGGAAGAAGACGTTGCCGGTCGTCCTCGCCTTCGAGCGTGCCTCGCCGAGAGAGCGCGCGGAGCTTGCGGCGCTCTACGAGCCGCCCGCCCCGCTCCCAACTGAGAATGTCGAGCGGATCCGCGAGATCCTCGACGATCTGGGCATCCGCGAGCTCATCGAGCGCGAGATCACGTCCCACCGCAGCCGTGCGCTCCACGTCCTGCGCGGGATCGCCGAGATGGCCGCCGCGCGAGAGGCGCTCGGCCTCCTGGAGCAGCTCGTCGAGACGACGACCGGCATCACGGAGGCCGCGGCGGCCTAGACTCTCGCCGTGCCGACGCCCGACCGGATCCCCGGCGACATCATCCTCGAGCCCAGCGAGCGCGTGCTCATTGCGAGCCGTCCGCTCTTCCTCTGGGAGCCGCTCGTCATCCTGCTCGTCGTTCTCCTGGCTGCCGGCGCGGCGATCTCACAGACGCAGCCGGGCCTCGCCGGTCTCATGCTCGTCACCGGTGTCGTGCTCGGGCTCTGGCTCCTCGTCCGCTGGATCCCCTGGCGCGCGCGCTGGTTCGTCCTGACCGACCGCCGCGTCATCACGCGCTGGGGCGTCTTCAACCGCCACCAGACCGCGCTCCTGCTGAATCACATCCAGGACGCGCAGCTCGCCCGCCCGTTCCCCCTCTCGCTCATCCGCGACTACGGCGTCATCCATGTCGAGACCGCCGGGGAGATGAGCGACGAGAAGATCTCCGCGGGTCTGCGCGACCTGAGGATGACCCGCGCGAAGGCCTTCTACAGCCTCTTCACTGACGCGATGACGCCGGAGGCCGCCCCACCCCCGCGCTGAGGCCCTTGACGCCACGCCGTCACCCAACGAAACTGGTTGGGTGACGGTCCGAGCCACCGCAGGGACGATCCGCAAGCCCCGCGTTCCGGGCGTCCGGACAAGAACGGCCGTGCCACCTGTCGTCCGCCGCCGACTCACCTGGCTGGTGTCCGTCCTCGGGAACAACCAGGTCGCGGAGCTCCTCGGCGTGAACCGTTCTCAGCCATCCCGCTGGCGCACGGGCAAGGAAGGGCTGGCGCCGGAGAACCGGCGGGCGGTCCTGGATCTCGATTACGTCGTCGCCCGCCTCCACGAGTCGTGGACCCCCGAGGTCGCGGCATTATGGCTACGCGGCTCGAACGCACACCTCGGAGGCGCCGTCCCTCTCGACGTGCTGAAGCTCCGCGGCGCCGCGGAGGTGATCCGGGCCATTGACGCTGAAGATCAGGGCGCCTACGCGTGACACTGCCTAGGGATTGAGGCTCTACCGTGTCCTTCCGTTTCAGGCCGATGCGGCCGAAGGACAGCGCGGGCATCCCCTCCACGTGCCGAGACCGACAGGCGCGGGGCGCATCGACTCGCCGGGCAGCTACTCCGTGCTCTACCTCTCCAGCGCGCCCGCAGGCGCCGTCGCCGAGGCGTTCGGCGGTGTCCCGCTCTGGACCGCCGCAATGCTCGAGACGCCATCACTCGAGCGTGGACGCCGCGCGCTCGCAAGCTACGAGCTGCCGGATCGCGCCGGGGTCCTCGATCTGGACGATCCTGACGCCCTGAAGCGGCTCGGACTGCGCCCGTCCGACATCGTGACCCGCGACCGGGCCGTGACGCAACGTTGGGCGCTCGCGGCGTATCGGGAGCACCGCTGGATCGGGGTCCGCTGGTGGTCGTACTACGACCCGCGCTGGTACTCGTACGGGCTCTGGGACCGCCGCCACCTGACCGTCACGGGCGTCGAGCCGCTCTCGCTCGACCATCCCGCGGTCGTCGACGCCGCGACCGTCCTGCGGCGCTCGCGCTAGCAGGCTATGTGCGCGCGGGTCCTTGGCGCCCTGAGCGGAGCGATCGTTCGCGCGTCAGCTGCTGCACACGTTGGTGCGAGAGGCCAAGGAGCTCCGCGGCGTCGCGAAGGCTGAGCCCCAGCCCTGTTGCCAAACTTGCCGCCGCCGAGCGCAGGGAAGCCTGTGCGCGGACCTGCTGCCGCTCGGCTCGGTCTCGCTCGGTCCGAGCGCGTCGTACTGCCACCCGAGCCCGCGCAGGAAGCCGGATC
>JBKJTV010000271.1:0-6233 GCA_046589985.1 Candidatus Limnocylindria bacterium
CGTCCATCCGCTCCCGCTGCTTTCGCCGCACCAGCTCGCCCTCGCGCGCTGGATCGCGGAGCACTATCGCTGCGGCCTGGCGGACGCGGTGCGCGCGATGCTCCCGCCCGCGCTCGCCGCCCGCGCGCGCGGCGCCGCGCTGACACCCGTGCGCGGCGGGCGCAGCGAGGCCGTCTACGCGCTCACGCCCGCGGGGCGGGCCGCGCTCGACGGCACGGGGAAGCTCGGCGCGCGCCAGGTCGCGACGCTCAAAGCGCTCGCGGCGGGCGCCGTGACGGCGGCCGACCTGGCGGAGGCTGGCGGCTCCGGCGACAGCGCCGCGCGGCTTGCCGCGCGCGGGCTCGCGAGTGCCGGCCGTCGCGCGGTGCGACGTATCCCCGCCGAGCTCGGCCTCCACGAGGACGACGCGGTCCGCGATCTCCCGCTCACCCGCGGCCAGGGGCCGGCGCTCGGGGCCATCGTTGCCTCGCTCGGGACGGGCGCTCCGTTCCTCCTTCACGGCGTGACCGCGAGCGGCAAGACCGAGGTCTACCTCCGCGCCACGTCGGCGGCGCTGGCGCTCGGCCTTGGGGTCATCGTCCTCGTGCCGGAGATCGCGCTCACGGTGCAGGTCGTCGGACGCTTTCTCGCTCGCTTCGGCGATCGCGTGGCCGTGCTGCACAGCGCGCTCTCCGCGGGCGAGCGCTACGACGAGTGGCGCCGCGTCGTCGACGGCGCGTGCGATGTCGTCGTCGGCTCGCGATCCGCGCTCTTCGCGCCGCTCGCGAGGCCCGGGCTCATCGTCGTCGACGAGGAGCAGGAGCCGTCGTACAAGCAGGAGAGCGCACCTCGCTATCACGCGGTCGACACGGCCTTGGCACTCGGGCGGATCGCGGGCGCTTCGGTCGTCCTGGGCTCCGCGACGCCGCGGGTGGTGACGTACCACGCGGCATCCGAGGGCCGGCTCACGCTCCTCACGCTGCCCGACCGTATCGCGGACCTCCCGCTGCCGCCGACGACGATCGTCGATCTGCGCCTCGAGCTGAAGGCCGGCAACCGCAGCACGCTGTCGCGCGCACTGCGCACTGCGCTCGTGAAGACGGTCGAGCGCGGCGAGCAGGCCATCCTCTATCTGAATCGGCGCGGCCTCGCGACGGTGGTCCTCTGCCGCGACTGTGGCTACGTCGTGCCCTGTCCGGCGTGCGAGATCCCGTTCGCGCTGCATGCTGATGGGCGCCTCGTCTGCCACCGCTGCGGGAAGTGGCAGCGCCCCGCGCCGTCGGTGTGCCCGGAGTGCGCCAGCGCGCGGATCCGCCAGCTCGGCGTCGGCACGCAGCGCGTCGAGCAGGACGTGCGCGATCTCTTGCCAAGCGCCCGGGTGGCGCGCCTCGATCGCGACGCGGTCGCGCGCAAGGGCGCGCACGCAGCCGCATACGAGCGCATGCGCTCGGGCGACGCCCAGGTCATCGTCGGGACGCAGATGATCGCGAAGGGCTTCGACCTGCCCGGGGTGTCTCTTGTCGGCGTCGTGAACGCGGACACGCTCCTGAACCTGCCCGACCTCTCCGCCGGGGAGCGGACGTTCCAGCTGCTCACGCAGGTGCTCGGCCGCTCAGGTCGAGGCAACGTCGGCGGTCGCGGGATCCTGCAGACGTACCTGCCCGACCACCACGCGGTGCGCGCCGCAGCTGCGCACGACTACCAGTCCTTTGCCGAGCGCGAGCTCCTCGACCGGCGGCGGTTCGGCAACCCGCCGTTCGGACGCCTCGTGCTCCTGCAGACCGCGGCGAAGCGCGAGGAGACGGCGGACGCGCGTGCGAAGCGGCTCGCCGCCGAGCTCGAGGCCGCGGCCGGCGACGACGCGGAGGTGCTCGGCCCGGCACCCGCGTTCGCGGCGAAGCGCGCAGGGAGCTACCGCGTGCAGCTCGTCCTCCGCGGTCCAAGACCGACCGCCGTCCTCGACCGGGTGAAGGTCGGCGGCGAGTGGTCGGTCGACGTGGACCCCGTCACGCTCCTCGGTTAGCGTCCGAGCGTGAGCGAGGACATCCGCGACGACGCTGAGGCGGCCGAGGACGAGGAGCCGCAGGAGCCGCGCCTCCAGATCGTGAAGGGCTCGCCCTGGACGATCACCGGTGGGCGGCGCGAGAAGTGGTCGAGCGACGCGTTCGTTCAGGAGCACGCCGTCGACGTCCGGCAGGTCGGCGATCCGGTCCTGCACGCGCCGGCTCGCAAGCCGAAGCTCCCGAAGGCCGAGCTCGAGACGCTGGTCGCCCGGATGTTCGCGTCGATGGTCGCGGCGCGCGGCATCGGCATCGCCGCGCCGCAGATCGGCGTGCCACTGCGCATCTGCATCATCGACGTCGACGAGGCGGGCATCGTCGCCATCGATCCTGAGATCGAGTGGCGAAGCGACGAGAAGGACGAGACGAGCGAAGGCTGTCTCTCCGTGCGGGGGCTCTACGGGATGATCGAACGTCCGGTTGCCGCGCGCCTCGTCGCAACGGATCCCGCGGGGAAGAGATTCACGATCGAGGGGATCGAGCTCGGCGCGCAGTGCATGCTCCACGAGACCGACCATCTCGACGGCACGCTGTACGTGGATCTGCTTCGCTCGCGCGCGAATGACCTGTTCCCGGTCGAGCTGACCGAGCATGGCGAAGATGCGCGGCCCGTTTCCGGGCGGCACCGCGAGGAGCTCGGACCGTCGGCATAGCGCCGCGGACCATCTTCCTCGGCACGCCGGCTTTCGCCGTGCCGTCGCTCGATGCCGTGGACGAGCTGCAGGGCCAGGGCGTTCTGACGCTCGTCGCCGTGGTCACGCAGCCGGACCGGCGCGGCGATCGCGGCCGCCTGAGCGTTCCGCCGGTCAAGGAGCGCGCGCTCGAGTGCGGCCTCCTCGTGCTGCAGCCGGAGAGCCTGCGTGAGGTCGCGCTGCAGGCCCTGCTCGCGCTCGAGCCGGAGCTCCTGGTCTGGGCGGCGTACGGGAACCTCATCCCGCGCGCTCTCCTCGACGCCGCGCGCGGGCGCGCGGTGAACGTGCATGCGTCGCTCCTCCCGCGCTGGCGCGGCGCCGCGCCCGTCGCGCACGCGATCCTCGCAGGGGACGACGAGACCGGCATCACGCTCATGGCGGGCACCGCCGAGCTGGACGCCGGTGGGATCCTCGCTCGTGAGCGCGTCGACATCGATCCGCGGGAGTCGGCGGGTGAGCTCACCGGCCGCCTCGCGCGCGCGGGCGGCACGCTCCTGCGTCGCGAGCTGCCGCGCTACATCGGGGGCGGGCTGCGGGCCGAGCCGCAGGATCCTGCGGGCGTGACGTGGGCGCCGAAGCTCAACACGCAGGACGGCGAGCTCGACTGGTCGCAACCGGCGGAGAGCGTCGCGCGGCGCATCCGCGCGATGACACCCTCACCCGGAGCCTGGACGATGCTGAACGGTCAGCGCGTCGGTGTG
Organism: Candidatus Limnocylindria bacterium; assembly: GCA_046589985.1. Lineage (GTDB taxonomy): Bacteria > Chloroflexota > Limnocylindria > P2-11E > P2-11E > JACDAF01. The sequence continues at coordinate 3,433 of JBKJTV010000271.1, forward strand.
CTCGCCGCGACCGTGCTCGGCGGACCGCCGCGCGATCACGGCACGTTGCTGCCCGGGCTCACGGATCTCGCGTACGTCCCGTACTGGGGTCGGTCGCGGGCGCCGCATGTCGCGTGCGGCGCGGGGTGGCTGCGCCTCGATGAGGTGAAGCCCGCGGGCAAGCGCGCGATGAGCGGCGAGGACTGGGCGAACGGCCTGCGCGGCCTCGGCGAGGTGCGGCTGCCGTCGTGAGACGCGTGCTGCTCGGCGCGCTGATCGCCTTCTCTGTGCCGCTCGCGATCGTCGGCGTGCAGGAGGTGGTCCAGCGGCCGAGCCCGCTCACGCTCCTGCGTGCGGCGGTCGGCCTCGTGGCAGGAGCGTCCCCGTCAAGATGCCTGCGACGAGGCCGGTGACCACACCGACGAGCGCGTGTTGCTGTGCCCACGCCGTTGGTCCGCTCTGCGCCATGAGACCAGTGCCGTATGCGATCGCGAGCCCCGCCGCGATCCCGAGCGGCCACGCGATGGCATTCCCAGCGACCCAGGTCCAGGCCACGAGACGCCTTCGAGCGGCGAGCGCCTGCAGGGATCCGATGACAAGGCCGCCGACTGCACCGACCGCCAGCCATCCATCGGAGGCCGCGAGCGCGCCGGCGCCAGTGGGCGCGGGCGCTCCATCGCCGAGCGCATGCATCAGGCCGACGCCGAACGCAGTTGCCGCGATCCAGCGCTTCCCCACACCCAGCGAGCGCCGCAGGACGAGCCACTGAGCGACACCGAGTGGCACGGCGAAGATCGTGCCCATGACCAGTCCGAAGGTCGCCGCGGACAGCGAGACCTCGGTCTGCGTCCCGCTCCCGACCGGAAAGCTGCCAGGGAAGTGCGCCATGGCACCTGCGATCGCGCAGCCTGCGACGGTCGCCGCGACCCAGCGGAACAGGGGCACGGCGACATGGTCGCACGGCTCGACGCTACCGTTGAAGGCGTGAGCGAGCCCCTGCCGGCGATCAGCGAGGTGAGCGGCTCCGCGCTGTCGGAGTGGCTCATCGCGCGCGGCGAGCCCGCCTACCGGGCGCGGCAGATCCGGCGTCACGCGACGCACACCGATGCGGCCGACTGGTCTGGACTGACGGACGTCCCGAAGGCGCTCCGGGAGGAGCTCGCGCGCTCGTTCCGGTGGAGCTCGGTCGAGGTCGTGACGGAGCTCGCGAGCGCGGACGGCGAGACGCGCAAGGCGCTCCTCGCGCTGAAGGACGGCCACCGCATCGAGACCGTGCTCATGCCGCATCACGGCGCGCGCAACTCCGTGTGCATCTCGACGCAGGCCGGCTGCCCGATGGCCTGCGCGTTCTGCGCGACCGGCGAGATGGGGCTCATCCGCAACCTCAGCGCCGGCGAGATCGTGGACCAGGTCCGTCACTGGCAGCGCGAGCTCGCGGCGAGCGGCGAGCGCGTCTCGCACGTCGTCTACATGGGGATGGGTGAGCCCTTCAACAACTACGACGCAACACTTGAATCGGTGCGCGCCCTCATCGATCCGGAGGCCTTCGGCATCAGCCCCCGCCGGATCACCATCTCGACCTGCGGGGTGGTGCCGAAGATCGACGCCCTTGCTGCGGAGGGCCTGCCGATCAATCTCGCGATCTCGCTCCACGCGCCGGTCGACGCGATCCGGACCGCGATCATGCCGATCAACAAGCGTTGGGGGATCGACGAGGTGCTCGCGGCGGCGGCGCGCTACGTGAAGCGGACGAAGCGGCGCGTGACCTTCGAGTACATCCTGCTCGGCAGCGTGAACGACTCGGCCGAGGCCGCGGCGCTCCTCGCGAAGCGGATCGCCGAGCACCTGCGTCCCGGTGCCGCGCACGTGAACCTCATCCCGTACAACCCCGGTCCCGGCGGCTTCCGCCGTCCCGCGGTCGAGGTCATGGAGCGCTTCGGCCAGATCCTCCAGGACGCCGGCATCGCCGCGACCGTACGGATCAGCAAGGGGCAGGACATCGCGGCCGCCTGTGGCCAGCTGAAGGTCCCCGAGGGTCGCGCCGCGCCGGTGGGTTAGCGGGCCTTGGCGGCCTTCTTCGCCATGCGGGCGCCCTTTGTCCGGGTGCGCTGGCAACGGGTGCACATGAGCAGCCTCTTGCCGTCGATGAGCGCCGTGTGCAGGTTCGCGTCGAACCGGCGGCGCGTATGCACCTTCGAGTGGCTGACGTTGGAGCCGAAGCCGGCGGACTTGCCGCATTGTGCGCAGGCGCGTGGCATGAAGGGCAGACCTCCGAGGGGAATGGCGTAAAGTCGCGCACATCGTAACACGCTGTGATGGCGCGGCGCTTCTCGCCTACCTCGAGGCCGCCGCCGAAAATCTCGCTCGTTCGGTCGAAGAAGTGAACGCGCTGAACGTCTATCCCGTGCCGGATGGCGACACCGGCACGAACATGGTCCACACCATGCGCTCGGCGCTTGCCTACGCGCGGAATGCCGAGCCGACGGTCGCCGCGGTCTCCGCCGCCGCAGCGCAGGGGGCGCTGATGGGCGCACGCGGCAACAGCGGTGTGATCCTGTCTCAGATCATCCGCGGTCTGAAGGATGCCCTCGCCGGCAAAGAAGAGATCGCGGGGCCCGACCTCTGCCTCGCGTACGCGTCCGCGCGCGAGCACGCCTACAGAGCGGTGACGCAGCCGGCGACCGGGACGATGCTCTCGGCGCTCGCCGACATGGCCGACTCCGTGGGGCACGGTATCGAGGACCCGGCGCAGGTGCTCCGGACCGCGGTGCGGGCAGGCGTCGCCGCCGTCGCGCGTACGCAGGACATGAATCCGATGAACA
>JBKJTV010000280.1:0-4788 GCA_046589985.1 Candidatus Limnocylindria bacterium
GCCTCTCCTAGCGCTCGATGAGGAACACGCGCGCTGGCGCGCCGTCGCTGCCCTCGAGCTTCAGCGATCCGCAGACGAGCTCGTACTCGCCCGCACCAACGCCCGAGAGGTCGAGCCCCTCGATGATCACGACTCCCGCACCGAGGAGCGCGTGGTGGACCGGGTGGCCGATCTTCCCGGATCCGAACGGCTCGATGGAGAGGTAGTCCACGCCGACGAGCTTCAGGCCGCGCGCCGCGCACCACTCGGCGCCCGACCGGTCGAGCGCGATGAAATCCTTGTCGAACGGATCGTTCGCCGGCCAGTGCGCGCTGTTGCGCGTCTTGAAGAGCAGGCGTTGCGTGCCGCGCGGGATGCCTGCCTGCTCGAGCCAGGATGCCGCGATGTGCTCGTCGCCCTCATAGCCGACAACGCGGCACGGGCCGACCAGCGCGTCGACGGGAAGCGACTCGACCGTCTTCCCGCCTTCGATGAAGTGGATCGGCGGATCGACGTGCGTGCCAGTGTGGTTCGAGAACGAGATCATGCTCACATTCGCGCCGTCGCCTTTCGCGATGCGGCGCAGCGGCGTGAACGTCGGGCCGCTCTCTCCCGGCCAGGTCGGCATGCCTGGCCGCAGCACGAGCGAAACGTCGTGGACCTTCATGCCGCCACCTCCACCACTGTCTTGATGTCGCGCGGGTCACGCTGCAGCGCGCTGGCTGCGTCCGCGAGCGGCACACGCCGCGTGATGAGCGAGCCGAGGAGCCCGGGCCAGCGTGACTCGGCCGCGCGCAGGTCGTCGATCCCCGTGCGGAAGTCTTGAGCGTTCGCGTTCACGCTCCCGAGGATGAGCAGATTCTGGAGGACGATGCGCTTGTTGAGCTCGTCCGCCGGGAGGTCGAGGCTGCGCCCGCCGCCCGTGACGCTGGTCAGGATGAGCACGCCGTTCGGGCCAAGGAGCGCGACGGACCCGAATGCGACGCCGGAGCTGCCGGTGGCCTCGAACACGATGTCCACAGGGCCGAGCGTCCCGAGCGCGGTCTCCGAGGTGACCGCGTAGCGCGCGCCGATCCGCTCGAGGAGCGTCGCCCGCTCGGCCTTGTGGGCGCGCTCGACGACCGTGACCTCGAGGCCGCGGAGCCGCATCGCGATCGCCGCGAGGAGTCCGACCGGGCCGGCGCCCGTGACGATCGCGCGCTCCGGCCGCCAGACGTGCATGCGGCGCTGCGCCGCGAAGGCGTGGCGGAGCGCCTTCTCGCCGACGGTGAGCGGCTCCAGGAGGACCGCGACGGCCTCGAGCTCGCGTGGCACCGGGACGAGATACTCGGGCCGCTCCGCGAAACGTTCGGCGCAGAAGCCGTGGAGACCGTTGATGCCGCGCTCCTTGTGCCGGCCCCACAGGCACATGTCCTGTTCGCCCGCGAGGCAGGAGGGGCAGCCATCCGGGCGCCGCACGCTCGGCACGACGAGCGATCCGTCCGCGAGGCGGCCGAGGCACTCGTGACCGAGCACCAGGACGCGATCGCCATCGGGTGCTGAGCCGTACTCGGCACGCTCGATCTCGCTGTCCGTGCCGCACACACCGGTGCGCACGACCTCGACCAGGACCTCGCCCGCAGCGGGCGTCGGATCGGGCACCTCGCGCACGCCGCCGCTACCCGGAGATCCTGGAAACACCGTGAGCGCGCGCACAGGCGCGCCAGCATATCGTCGTGCCTGTGCCAGTCACACCCGCCGACGTCGAAGCGACCTTCCGACGGGCGGGCGCGTACCTCGAAGGCCACTTCGCTCTCGCCTCGGGAAAGCACTCCGATCGCTACATCGAGAAGTTCCAGGTGCTCCAGTGGCCACGCGAGACGGAGCGGCTCTGCGGCGCGATCGCGGAATGGGCACGCGCGCTGGACGTCGAGAGCGTCGCGGGCCCCACGACCGGCGGGATCATCCTCGCGCACGAGGTCGCGCGCCAGCTCGGCCTGCGCGCGGTGTACGCGGAGCGGAACGATGATGGTCGCGGGCGCGTCTTCCGTCGCGGCTTCCAGCTGCGGCGAGGGGAGCGCATCCTGGTCGTCGACGACATCCTCTCGACCGGCGGCTCGGTGCAGGAGACGATCGACGCGGTCCGGGAGAACGGGGCGAGCGTTGAAGGGATCGCGGTCCTGGCCGACCGATCAGGCGGAGCCTCGTTCGGGGACCTCCCGTATCTGGCGCTGTGGCAGGTCGCGATGCCCGCGTTCGCAGCATCTGAGTGCCCTCTGTGTGCGGCCGGCACGCCGCTGCGCAAGCCCGGCACGACCCCTGCTGTTGCAGTGTCACGATGAAGGATCTCGTTCGGCTCCTCCGCAGCCTCGCCTGGCTCGCGCTCTTCGGCGCGCTCTACCAGGAGCTGAAGAAGCCGCCGGGGGAGCGGACCTGGCAGGGCAAGGTGCTCGGTGTCGTCCCCTACGACTTCCGTGTGCCGGACTGGAAGCGGCTGCGCGACGCGTACTGGGATCCGTCGACCGACCGCGTGTTCAGCGACCACGTGTTCGGCGTCGGCTGGGCGGTGAACGTCCCGGTCGCGATCCGACGGATCAACGCCGGCGCGACGCAGTACCTCCACGCTTCGCGACGGCGCGCTTCGCGCGCGGAGCCGATCGCCCCGCCCGACTCGTAGGGCTCGGTCCGGCGAGGAGCGGCAGCTTCCGCGCGCGGAGCTCCATGAAGGCCGGCATGATCGTGTCGAGCAGCTCGTCGGTCCCGGGCTCCCCACCACCGCCGGCCCACTCGGGCGTCCATTCCCAGAACCCGTCGACGACCATGCCTGACCGGGCGACCGCGTTGATGAGGTCGCCGATGCGGTGGCCGTACTCGAGCGTCTTCGCCTCGATCTTGGTATCCCCGAACTCCCAGCTCGCGTCCGCATACGGCATCGGGCCGTCCTCGAAGTAGGGCTTTTTCAGGTTCCAACCGGTCCCGGTCCAGGTCTCGTACATCCGCAGCGTCACCGGATGCATCGTCGACGCGACGTACGTACCGCCCGGCGCGAGAATGCGTCCCACCTCGGCGATGACCCGCCCGGCATCGGGGACGAAGACGAGGGAGTGGCAGTGGAGGACGAGGTCGAGCGACCCGTCCGGGAACACGGAGAGGTCGCGCATGTCTCCCTGCACGTAGCGCAGCTTCGTCCCGCGCTTGCGCGCGACCGCTCTCGTCGTCCGGAGCTGACCCGCGCTGATGTCGAAGACCGTCGTGTCGGCGCCGAGCTCGGCGAAGAGGATCGGCTCCCAGCCGCCGCCTCCCGCGAGAGAGAGCGCGCGCTTGCCTTCGAGCCGGAGTCCCTTGAGCCGGCCGTTCGTCGCCTTGTCGAGGAAGCGGCGCTTCCCGGCCTTCGAGGCCGGCGGCACGCCACGCGGCCGCGTGTACGGGATCGACGCCGTCGCGAGACGATCCCACATCTTCTGGTTGTGCTCCGCGACGTCGTCGAGAGCGATCCGCTTGGCCACATGGCTATTCTCCGCGAGTGGCAGAGAGACTGCGCATCGTCGTCACCCGTCCGGTCCACGAGGACGCGCTCGCGATGCTGCGTCCACGCGCCGAGGTCGTCGTCGGGCCCGACGATCCGCCGATCCCGAGCCCGGACGAGGTCGCCCGGCTGATCGCGGGCGCGGACATCTGCTACACGCTCGCCGCGAATCCGGTGACCGCCGACGCGATCCAGGGCGCGACGAAGCTGCGGCTCATCGCCTCGCTTGCGACCGGGTTCGACAACATCGACGTGAAGGCCGCGAACGCGCGCGGTATCCCGGTGACCTACGCCCCGGGCATCCTCGACGATACGACCGCAGATGCCGCATTCGGGCTGCTCATCGCGGCCGCGCGCCGCTTCGGCTCGGCGGAGCGCTTCCTCCGCGACGGGAAGTACCGCGGCTGGACGCCATTCCTCTTTCTCGGCAATGACGTGCACAAGGCGACGCTCGGCATCATCGGGATGGGCCGCATCGGACGCGCGGTTGCCCGGCGCTCGCGTGGCTTCGAGATGACGCTGCTCTATACCGATGCGCGGCGCAACGAGGACGCCGAGCGTGAGCTCGGCGCCCGCTACGTGACGCTCGATGAGCTTCTCGCGCAGGCGGGCTTCGTCTCGGTCCACACGCCGCTCCTGCCGGAGACGCGGCACCTCATCGACGCGGCCGCGTTGCGCAAGATGAAGCGCACGGCCGTGCTCATCAACACCTCACGCGGCCCGGTCGTGGACGAGCGTGCGCTGGCCGAGGCGCTCCGCGACGGCGTCATCGCCGCAGCCGGGCTCGACGTCTTCGAGCGCGAGCCGGCGGTCGACGAGCTGCTGCTCCAGCAGGAGAACGCCGTGCTGCTGCCGCACGTCGCCTCGGCCTCCGAGAACACACGCCGGCGCATGGCGGTGCGCGCAGCCGAGAACATCCTCGCCTTCCTCGACGGCAAGCCGCTCCTCGACCCCGTGCCGTGACGCAGGCGGTCACGCTCCACAGCGAGGGCGAGACGCTCTCGGCGACCTTGTATGGCGCGTTGCCGGCGCGCCGCGCCGCCATCCTCGTCCACGGGCAGAAGTGGAACGCCGATGGATGGGTCAAGGAGGCGCCGCAGTTCGCCGCGCGCGGGATCCCCACGCTTGCGCTGGACCTGCGCGGTCACGGTCGCTCGACCGGGACGACGGGTGACTTCGAGCCGGGGAAGACGTGGTCGCCCGTGACCGATCTCGCCGCCGCGAAGGCGTACCTGCGAGTTCGGAAGGTCAGCGAGATCGCGCTCGTTGGGGCGTCGCTCGGCGGCCACGCCGTGCTCGCCTCG
>JBKJTV010000342.1:0-7097 GCA_046589985.1 Candidatus Limnocylindria bacterium
GAGGATCAGCACGAGTTCGCCCGTGCGCGGGTCCTGCAGCATGCGCGGACAGTAGCGGGCTTTGCCTGTTCCAAGCCACGGTTTCGCTATGCTTCGCCTCCCGTGGCACGCCGGAACCGCAGAGCGACCCGCCCCGCTCGCCGTGAGGCCACGCCCGAGCGCCGCGCTGCCGTGCAGGAAGCGCCGCGCGAGCCGGGACGCGTCCGTGCGCGCGGCCGCGTCGCCCGCCCCGGCGTGAGCCGGGCGATCGGCGTGCCCTCACAGGCACTCGAGCGGGCAGCCCAGCTCGAGCGCGGCTACGTCGTCAAGGACTTCCGCAGGCTCGGGATCACCGTGGTCGCGATGCTCGCACTGCTCGCCGTGAGCGGTTTCGTCGTCAACGCGCTCATCCCTTAGAGAGCGCCGTTAGAATGGACCTCCACGCGGGCGATTAGCACAGCTGGTTAGTGCGCACGGTTCACATCCGTGAGGTCACTGGTTCGAATCCAGTATCGCCCACCAGACCCGAGGCGCCGACGCGCGGGAGCTCGCTCACGCAGGGTCGCGACGACAGTCTTCGAGCGCGAAGCGCTACCGCCTCGACGCGACCGCCTTCGACTTCGGCGGCGCCGCCTTCGACGAGCCGTTCGACTTCGCTGAGCTCGTGCGCTTCTCGCCCGCGCCGCAGACCGTCTCGATGATGAGCCGCGTCACGACGTAGGGGTCCATGTTCGCGTTCGGGCGGCGGTCCTCGATGTAGCCCTTCTGGTCGCGCGCGACCTGCCACGGGATGCGGACCGAAGCGCCGCGGTCGGATACGCCGTAGCGGAACTCCTTGTACGAGCAGGTCTCGTGAAGACCGGTGAGGCGCTCCTCGATCGCGTGGCCGTAGTTCTGGATGTGCAGGTCGTGGCGCTTCCCGAGCGCCTTCGCCGCGGCGACGCACGGCTCGAACGAGCGGCGCATCTCCTTCGTCGAGAAGTTCGTGTGTGCGCCGGCACCGTTCCAGTCGCCTTTCACGGGCTTCGGATATAGGGTCGCCGACACGCCAAAGTCCTCGGCGACGCGGTAGAGGAGCCAGCGCGCGAGCCACATCTGGTCCGCGATCAAAGGCGCGGGGAGCGCGCCGATCTGGAACTCCCACTGCGCAGGCATGACCTCGGCGTTGATGCCGACGATGCCGAGCCCCGCCTCCATGCAGGCCTCGAGGTGCGCCTCGATGACGTGTCGCCCGAACACCTCGTCCGCACCGACGCCGCAGTAGTAGCCGCCCTGCGGTGCCGGGAACCCGTTGTCCGGCCAGCCGAGCGGCTTCGCGCCGTCGCAGAGCGTGTACTCCTGCTCGATCCCGAACCAGGTGTCGTCCTTCGCGTACTTCTGGGCCGCCGCGGCGCACGCCGCGCGCGTGTTGGATGGGTGCGGCGTCATATCGGGGAGGAGGACCTCGGCCATGACGAGCTTGTTGTCCTCGCCACGGATCGGATCCGGGACGACGAGCACGGGACGGAGGACGCAGTCGGAGTTCGAGCCCGGTGCCTGCAGGGTGCTCGACCCGTCGAAGCCCCAGATCGGAGGCTCCTCGCCCTTCGGCACGACCTTCGCCTTCGAGCGCAGCTTCGCGGTGGGCTTCGTCCCGTCGATCCAGATGTACTCGGCTCGATATGCCTTCACGCGTGCCCCTCCCGTTCATCCCCGGCGGCTCGGTCCGGCAAAGCCCGCCCTCGCCTAGCGGCGCTCAGCCTCACGCGACGATAGCGGCGTGAAGCGTTGCGCTTCAGCGCCGGAGCGGGTTGCGGCTCAGTGACGCGCGAAGAGGGACACCGCGTCGAGGTCCGCACCTGCCGCGTTCGTGAGCGACGCGACGACCTGAGCCTCGAGCGTGCGGTCGTAGAAGCTGCGCCACGACGACGCACCCGCGCCCGTGACGCGCAGCAGCGGCGTCCCGGCCGTCACGATGGCCCCATCCTTCACCAGGAGCTCGGTATCGACGTCGAGCGCTCCCGGGCGGAGCGTCAGAACGCGGTCATTCGAGCGGACGAGGACATAGGGGTAGTACGCGAGCCCGGCGACGTTCGCCCCCGTACGGACCTGGCCGCTGATGAGCTGGTAGAGGCGCACCTCGATCCGCCCGGCGAGCGGCGCATCGATCGTCGCACCGGGGTCGGCCACGAGGGCGGCGTAGGCGCGGCCGCCTGAGCGGTACGGCGTCGCGCTGATCGCCGGCGGGGGCGCGGCGGCGGCGACAGGCGGTGCCGCCACCGGGACCGCTGGCGGCGCGACCACCGGCGGTGCGCTCGGGGCGACGGCCTGGACCGGCGCGATCGGCTGGACGACCGCGGCGATCGCGGGTGCCACCGGGGCCTCGACGACGGGCGTCACCAACGGCTCGGGAGCCAGACGGAGCGCCGCGCCGGCCACCAGGAGCGCACCGAGGACGATGCCGGCCGTGCTCGAGAGAACAGGGCGCGCCACGGTCAGCCACCGCTCCAGTACGGCCGGCCTGACCAGCGCCAATTCCTGCGGGAGGGGACCGAACATCCGTGCCAAGGGACCAACAGTGTCGCGCGTCCTGTCAAGCGTCCCGGCCCCACGCCAAGCCATGCGGCAGCCGCGACTGAGTTGCGACCCGTCGCCGGGGCGGCGGTCCCAAAATGGTCGCCGCGCGTACCGAGCGAGGGTGGGAAGAGTCTGACCGTCGACATCAGCGAATGGCTGCGGCTCCGGAAGCTGCTGCGCGAGGCGGCAGAGGCCGCCGAGACGGTCGACGCCCTCGAGGGATCGCGGATCGACGTCCTCCGCGACGAACCGGTCCCGACGCCGGCGCCCGTCGAGCGGTCCGAGCGCGAGCGCGTCGTCGAGCTCGGCGTGACGGGGCTCATCGTCCGCTTTTCCGACAACAACCCGGTGCTGCTCGGCGCGATCAGCCGCATCCAGGGCTGGCGGCCGAATCCCTCCGGCTCGCATCACGTCCCCTGCACGCTCCCGGCGATCACGAGCCTGCTCGCGTTCGCCGAGATGTACGACTTCGAGCTCACGGATGGCGCCGACTCGATGGTCCGTCAGCTCATCCGCGATTCGTACACGACCCGTGAGTGGCACAAGCAGGCCGAGGCTGCGGCAGCAGTCGCCGCAGAAGCGCCGCGGCCCGCGCCGCGGATCCGGATCGTGCCGTCGCAGCGCGACACCATCGTGCGGTGGGTGCGCCGGCATGCGCGCGCACTCGCGATCGCCGCGCTCGTCGCGTACCTCCTCGGGCCCAAGGTCGAGCTCGTGCGCGAGGCAGACCGGGCCTTTCTCGAGCCGGCCAGGCTCGGCGCCGAGGCGTCCGTGACGTCGATGCTGAGCGCGCTCGATCGGTGCGGATCCGCCGTGGTCGCACCGGGCGCGGCGCTCCCGGCAGGGTGCGACGCGAGCGTCGCGACACGCGCCGGAACTCCGCGGCTCTCGATCGGTATCCAGAACCCGCGGCTACGCATCTTCTCGTGGCGGATCGGCGATGACCCGCATGGCTTCGCGATCTGCGACCAGGCGCTGGCGCTCGAGGCCTGCTGGGATCGCTAGCTGGCGGGGTCGTCCGTGGTACCCCTCGCGGGTCGGTAGCCCTTCTTCACCGGGTCGCGGTGCTGACGCCCGAACTCTTTGCTCGCGCGCCTGATCTCGAGCGTCGACTTCCGCATGCGCTCAGACTCGCGCTCGAGCTTGCGCATCCCGGCGAAGCGGAGCGGGTCGAGCGCGCCGCTCGCGAGCGCCTCCCGGACGGCGCAGCCCGGCTCCTGCTCATGAGCGCAGTCCCGGAATCTGCAGCGTTCGGCAAAAGACACGACGTCCGGATACGCGGTCTCGATCACTTCGTCGCTCACCCACGCGAACACCTCACGGAGGCCTGGCGTGTCGATGACCGCGCCGCCTCCCGGAAGGTAGATGAGCTCCCTGCGGACACTGGCATGACGGCCTTCGCCGAATTCGTCGATCTCGCGCGTCGGGAGGAGCGCCGTCGCGGCGAGCGCGTTGATGAGCGTCGACTTCCCCGCCCCTGAGGGACCGAGCAGGACCGCCGTCCGTCCGGGCGCGAGGCGCTCGGCGACATCTGCGACGCCATCTCCGGTGACGCTGCTGGTGACGAGCACCGGAACACCGGGCGCCGTGCGCGTCGCCCGCGCCACCTGAGCCCGAACGTCGGGACAAAGGTCGGCTTTCGTGAGCAGGATGAGCGGCTCGGCGCCGGAGTCGCGCGCGAGGGCGACGTACTGCTGGATACGCATTTGGATGGGGGCGATGTCGCGATGCAAGGGCGCGACGATGAAGAGGTCGTCGACATTCGCCGCCAGGATCTGAGCGTCGTGGATCCCCGTCTCGCCACGCCGCACCGCGGTCCGGCGCGGGAGGACGGTGTGGATGATCGCCGAGCCGGGCGCTGCCGAGCTGGCCAGGACGTTGTCGCCGACCGCGGGGAGCTCGTCCGGCGGCGCCTCATGGCGCAGCCTGCCGGCCAGCGTGGCCGCAAGCTCGCCCTCGTCCGCGTGGAGAACGTAGCCGCCGCGATGCTGCGAGATGACTCGCGCGGTGATCTCGCGGGCCTCGGTCACTCGATGCTCCTTCGTGCACATGGGCACAGCGATGTGGGCGCCGCCACATCGGGAGCGATCGCTAGAGGGTGACGCTCCCGGTGGCCGCAGGGCGTGAGCGGTCTTGCGTCTTCAACTTGGCCACCTCCTTCGCCCCTGGTCGGGGCCGCGTCTCGTGCCGGCCACGCTACGCGAGCGGGCGAGAGCCGTCCAGACCCGCCTACCAGCTTCCACCGCCGCCCCCGCCTCCGCCGCCGCCGGAGAACCCGCCGCCGCTCGAGAAGCCGCTCGAGCCGCTCGACCCGGGCGTATAGGCGAGCGTGCTCGACACGGTCGATGAGAACGTCGAGAGCTCACTCGAGAATGCGGAGGCCGAGAACGCGCCCTGGCCGGCGTACCACCCCAGCCCCTGCATCGCGCGCGTGGCCTCACGGTCGAGTCCTTCGAACGCCTTCGCCCAACGGTCGACGATGCCGAAGACGATCGCGTACGGCAGGTACGCGGAGAAGATCCCTTCGCGCTCGGCGAACGCCGCGCGATCCTTCTCGGCGGTCTCCATGTAGCGGCGGAAGCCGAGCGTCCGCCGGAGCATCTCGCTGCCCGCCGCGCTGCGCCGCGCCATCGCCGAGCGCATCGCGAGAAGCACGAGGCCGCACAGGATCACGGCAACCCCGACGAGGCCGAGTCCGAGTGTCAGACCGAGGCCGAACACGAGCCCGGCACCAACGAGCACGAGGCCGATGCCGGCCCCCGCCCACAGCTGCCGGGCGTGCTCCGGATCACTGGTGAACCAGCGCCGCTCCATCGCGTCCTCGTAGAGCTTGGTCTGCGCGACCTGCAGCGAGGGCGCCACCTTTCCCTTGCGCTCCGAGAGCAGGACATCGTCCGCAGAGCCGAAGATGCCTTCCAGGAGCTCGCGCTCCCACCCGCTCAGCCCCTTGTCGTCGCGGAGCTTCACCAGCCGCCAGTCGTCGCGGCCGAGGATGCCGTCCTTCTCCACCTTCTCGATGCGCAGCACGCCGCGCACGGCAAGATCCACCACCGTCGCGGTGAGGTCCTTCGCGTCCGCGCGCTCGTCGAGGATGAGACCGAGCTGGGCGGGCGAGAGCTTGTCGGGTGGCTCGTACTCCGGGACGACCGTCGGCGCGTCGAACAGCGGTGCTGTGCCCTCCTCGGTCTCCTCGACGAAGGCGGCGCGCTTCAGGAACCGCCGATCGCGGCCGCGTGCCCACCAGTTCCGTCCGACGAGCCAGAGGCCACCGACGAGCGTGAGCCCGACAAGGGCAAGGCTCGTCGGGGTGAGCTCGAACCAGCGGTCGATGCCACGCTGGCTGTCCTTCAGGATCGCGACGGGCTCGGCGACCGCGCCCTTCGGCAGCGCCGCGACGATCGTGAGCTGCTCGCCGGGCCCGAGCGCGCGCGTCGTGCTGTAGGTCGCCGCACCGGGACCGAGCGCGCTGCGGCACGGGTCGGTGGATCCTGCGGCGCCCTGGAAGCACGTCGCCCGGGTCACGACGGCCGGTGCACGCACCGATGCCGTGACCTGGCGGGCAGGCACACCCCAATCGGGCCCATTCACGTTCCAGTAGACCTCGTCGCGGTCGGGGAGCGCGTTCAGCGCACCGCGCACGGTATAGCTGAGGCGATAGGTCTGGACGCCACGCACCGTCCGGTCGGCGTCGCCGATGCGGATCCGCTGGTTCGCGCCGTTCTCCTCGACCAGGTACGGCCAGGGCCGGCCCGACGCGTCGGTCACGCCCAGGACGGTCAGCTCGTACACGCGGTCCTTCGTCTCGCTGTAGCGGTAGCGCACCGGGATCTCGCGGAAGATCCCGTGCTTGTCGAGCGAGCCGAAGTTCACGTCGATCGATTCTCTGATGCTGAGCGACCCATCCTCGAGCACCGCGATCTCGGCGTTGAAGAGGACGATCTCCCAGCCCTCGTCGGCCGACGCGACGCTGCCGCCCACCAGGAGCGGCAGCGCGAGAACGAGCGCGGCGACAGCCCGCAGGACCTTCACAGTACTGACGCTACCGGACGTTGATCGAGCTCGCCCCTGCCTCCACGCTCACGGTGACCCGGTCCGTCGCGGCCGCGTAGCCCGGGGTCTCCGTCTGGCCGCTCGTGCTGATGAGCCCGCCTTTGGTGGTCACCCTCGCCTCGACGCCCGACGGGACCTCGATGACGATCGATGACGCGCCGGCCTGGATCCGGACCGGCACGTTCCCCGTCGGTCTCGGAAGGATGAGCGTGAGCGAGGACGCGCCCGTTTCGATGCGCACGTCTGTGGCCTTCACCTCGCGCAGGTCGAGCGTGAACTCCCCGGCGCCGGACTCGAGGCGGATGGTCATCGGGATGTCGCTCGCGACCTTTACGCTCACATTGCGATCCGGTGCGCTGAAGCCGGTGAACTCCTGATCGACCCGCACGTCGGCGCGCTCGGCCGACCGCGTGACGCGCTCCTTCAGGTCCAGGTTGCCCGAGCGTGCCTCGAGCAGCGCGGTCGCACCTCCGGTGAGCTCGAACCGACTGGCCCCGACGGCGAAGCGCATC
>JBKJTV010000029.1:0-4580 GCA_046589985.1 Candidatus Limnocylindria bacterium
CTCTCCGAGCTCGACCCCGTGCGTCGTGAGGCCTTCGTCGCGGCGCTCCCGGCAGACGCACAGACGCTGCTCACGGCGGCGCTCCCGGCCGGGCTCCCGCCCGGCGTCCTGCAGCGCGCGCGCATCGTGGCGGTCCCCTTCGATTGAGACCGCTCGGGGGCGCGGTCCAGCGCGTGCTGCGTGCGCTCGGTCTCGAGGCCGGCCTCGCGCGCGCCGACGCGGTCGAGGCCTGGAGCGAGGTGGCAGGCACGATCATCGGCGCGGACGCGGTGCGGACACACGCAATACGCGTCGAGGGAGGCACGCTCGTCGTCGCGGTGCCGACCGCGCAGTGGGCGGCTGAGATCCGGTTGCGCGAGCGCGCCCTCGTCGCGGCGCTCCGGGAGCGCGTGCCCGGTGGCGGCGTGAGTCGGATCAGGGCGGTACCGGGCGAGCGAGCACCGCGCGGCCCGCAGAATGTGCGCGAGTGAAGCAGCTCAGCTTCGCGACAAAGGTCGGCAGCACTGCCGACATCCGTCGTGGAGCGGACGTCATCCTGGTGCATGAGCCTGAGACAGGCGCGACGCTGCGCACGAAGGGCCGGTTCTACTTCCTCACCGAGGCGCCGTCAGGGAGCGATGCCGCCCGCGAGCTCGCACGCGAGCTCGCCGATCTCGTCCGCGACGAGTACTACTACGACCTCTCTGCCGGCGTCGAGGTGTCGCTTCGCAAGGCACTGCGCAGCGCGAACCGCCGCGCATCCCAGCGCATCAAGGAGATCCGTGGCGCACCGGTGCTCCATTGCGCCTGCGCGGTGCTCGTGAACAAGGAGCTGTACGCGGCACACATCGGGATGTGCCAGATCTTCCTAGTGCGGCACGCGCGGCTGTTCTTGCCCGGCGAGGAGCCTGGCGAGATGGCGGACTTCGTGCACCGGACGACGACTCGCCACGCGGCATCGCTCGGTGCCGAGGCCGATCTCCTGCCGTCGATCTGGCGGCAGACCATCGAGGCGGGAGACACGGTCGTCCTCGCTTCGAGCGCCCTCGTCGACGGTCTCGGCGCCGACGCGCTGAAGAACGCCGCCGTCACTCTGCACCCGCGCGCGGCTGCGGAACATCTCCACAACCGCTTCGTGGCCGAGGGTCTCGTCGGCAGCGACTCCGCGCTGCTCATCGAGGTCTCCGCGGCGTCCGGCGCGGCGTCGCGCGTGGTCTCGGCGCCGGTCCAGGTGTCCACGCCGGCAGAGGTCGCCGCCGCGGAATCGATCCGCTCAGGGTTCGACTGGGTCTGGCGTCGCCGCCCCAAGATCGGCACAGCGGCGAGGGCCGTCGCAACGCCGGCCGCGACCGCGGTGACGAAGAGCGTCGCGATCGGTCTGGAGCTCATGCCGAAGAAGGGCGCGCCGCTCCCCCGCGGTCCCGACACCGCGCGCCGCCGGCTCGCCCGGCAGCGGCGTCTCACGACGATCCTCGCGGCGGTGCTCCTTGCCGTCACGGTGGCGATCGCCGGGCTCGCGCTCCGCGATTACGAGGCGAATCAAGTTGTTTCGGACTACCGCGTGGTGATCCAGCGCATCGAGGAGGACATCGCCTCCGCCCGACGGCTCCTCGCACAGCAGCGGCCGGATCCCGAGCGCGCGAAGGAGCGCCTGGCCGCGGCAAGCACGCGGATCCGCGAGGCCAAAGAGTCGACGGCGTCCGAAGAGACGAGACTCGCCGGGTTCCGCGACGAGATCGCCGGGCTCCTTGACCGGCTGGCGAACGTGAAGGTCGACCTGGCAGGCATCGCTCCCGGTGCAAGGCCGGCGCAGCTCGCCGCGACCGCGAACGGCCTCTACGCAGCCGATCCCGGCGCGGGTCGGCTGTGGCGCATCTTCGGTGAGCCGGTGGAGACAGGCGTGGTCCTCCAGAAGGGACAGCGCAGCGTGGGGGCGCCGACGGCAGTCGCGACCATGGAGGACGTCGTCTACACGATCGACGACCAGCGGCGCGTTTGGAAGGCGCAAGGGAACACCATCGTCGACGTCACGCCGCCGGACACGGACAAGTGGAAGTCCGTGAGCGGCCTTGCGATGTTCGTGGGTAACCTCTACGTCCTCGACACGCAGAGCGGCCAGCTCTGGAAGCATGAACCCGACGCCGCCGGCCGGTTCGGCCGGGCAGTGCCGTTCATCGCCGTGCCGCTCCCACCGAACACCGCGCGGTCCGCCGCGGTCGATGGGGATGTCTGGATCGTGACGGCCGCCGGCGAGGTCCTGCGGCTCCGCCGGCAGGGCCTCGAGACGGCCGCTGGGCGGATCGACTTCACCGCGCGCTGGGACGGAGAGGCCGTGAGGCCGGTCGCGGTCCAGGCGCTCGAGTCGCAGCGCTCCGTGTACTTCCTCGATCAGACCGGCAAGCGAGTCGTTCGAATGACGCGCGACGGCCGCGAGACCGCACGCTTCGCACTCTCCGCCGACCTCGACGGTCCGACGGCGTTCTACGTCTCCGAAGGCCAGCAGGTCGCGTACACGATCCACGGATCCAAGCTCGCCGTCACCGACATCAGCCGGTGATCCCGCTGTCCGACTCCAACCCGCCCGCGCGGTCGCCGATCGTGAACCGCGTCCTGCTGCTCGTGAACCTCGTCGTGTGGCTGTACACCTTCAGCCTCGCCGGAGATCCCGTCGCGCTCGATGCGTTCTATCGCGCCTACGCCTTCGACTGGGTCACCTTCACCGGCGCGCTCGGCGCCGGTGACGTGCGGCCGGAGGTGATCTATCCGCTCGTCACCCACATGTTCCTGCACGGCGGCTGGCTGCACGTGATCGGGAACATGCTCTACCTCTGGATCTTCGGCGATAACGTCGAGGACAGGCTCGGCTCCCCGCGCTATCTCGCCTTCTACATCCTCTGCGGCATCGCCGCCGCCATCGGACAGGGCCTCATCGCGCCCGCGCCGATGGTCGGCGCCTCCGGTGCGGTGGCCGGCGTCCTGGGCGCGTATCTCTTCCTCTTCCCCGGCTCACGCGTGCGGACCCTTATCTTCCTCGGACTCTTCATCACGATCGTCCAGCTTCCCGCGATCGTCGTCATCGGGCTGTGGATCGTGGTCCAGGTGCTGTCCGGCCTCGCCGAGCTCCGAATGAGCGACGCCGGTGCTCCCGCGAACATCGCGTTCTTTGCGCACGTCGTCGGCTTCATCTCCGGGGTCCTGCTGTTGACGGTGCTGAGACCGTCACGGCGCGCCCGCGTCCGGTAGATTCGACCGGGTGGCCCACAGCTAGTGCTCCTGCAGTGCACCGTGGAGTCGGTGCGGGTCCATACGTTGACCGGACAGCACGTCGTCATGCTCCAGCCGAAGGAGTCGGATCGCTTCCTGCCGATCTGGATCGGCGCCGATCAGGCGGCGAGCATCGCGTCACAGCTCGCGGGGATCCGCGCTGAGCGGCCGTTGACGCACGATCTCATGGTCGACATCCTCCGCGAGCTGGGTGTCGAGATCACGCGGGTCGTCGTGAAAGATCTCGTTGACACCGGCGACGGCCAGGGTGTCTTCCATGGCAGCATCTTCATCCAGTCGGGAGAGCGCGAGGTCGAGGTCGACTCGCGCGCCTCCGACGCCATCGCGCTCGCACTGCGCTGTGACGCCCCCATCCTCGTCGCGGAGACCGTTCTCGATCGCTCCGCGATCCGCCCGGACGCCGAGGCGGACGGGGACGATGACGACCTCTCGATCTTCAAGCAGTTCATCAACACGCTGCCGGACGACCCCTCGGGCTAGGCGGGCCAGGCGCCTATCGCCCGGAGCGCCAGAGCCGCAGCCGTAACAGCGCCATGTCCCGAAGCGTCCGTAGGACGACCTTCGGCGCCGCGCCGGCCGCGAGCCCCGCGACGCGCGGGTAGTGCGGAACGGCGACCTCGCGCACACGTACTCCGGAGCGGCGCAACCGGAGAAGGAGCTCCGCGGAGAAGAACGCTCCGTTCGAGCGCACGTCGGCGAGCGGCACGCGCCGAAAGATCTCGGTCCGGAACAGCTTGTACGCGCAGTCGACGTCGCGAAACCCTCCGCCGAAGAGCACGCCGATGACCTGCTTGTAGACCCACGCGATGAAGAGTCGCCGCGGCGGATCCATGCGCTTCGCGCGATACCCGACGACCGCGTCGGCGCCCTCCGATCCCTGGAGAAGGAGCCCGAGGTCCGCGAGCTTGAACTGGCGGTCGCCATCGGTGAAGAAGACGAACGGAAGCCGGGCGCTCTCGAGGCCTGAGCGCACCGCGCCGCCGTAGCCGCGGTTCGGCCGGTGGTGGATGACGCGCACGCGCGGGTCGGCAGCCGCAAGGCGATCGGCGATCTCCGGAGTCCGGTCGCGGCTGCCGTCGTCGACGATGACGATCTCAAACTGATCGGCGAACCGCGGCAGCGTCGCGATGGCTTCCGCCACGACAGCCTCGATGTTCGCTTCCTCGTTGTACGCGGGGAAAAAGAACGAAAGGGACGGCAGGCGGCCAGGCACGCGACAAGGCTAAGACCCGCCCCTAGACTTGCGGCAACTGAATACGACAGGGGAGCGCCCCGATGCCGGGCGCTGAGAGTGCGGTGGCCAACCGCAGACCCTC
>JBKJTV010000219.1:0-2537 GCA_046589985.1 Candidatus Limnocylindria bacterium
TCCGGTCCGGATGCAGTAGCGCGACGAGCCTGTCCGGAGATTGCCCGTCCGGTCACCAGGCGGCCGAGCGTCGGTACAGAACTTGCACGCCGAGCGAGCAAGAGGTCTCTGAATCTAGCGGTGCAGAGGCTCGAGATCGGAGATTGCCGTGACACGTAGCAAGGGGGCGATGACGGTCGCTGAGGCGGGACGCAAGGGTGGCGCCACGACAGCTCAGCGGCACGGACCGGAGTTCTACGAGCAGATCGGCAAGAAGGGCGGCCGCACCACCGCGGCGCGGCACGGCTCGGAGTTCTACGAGCAGATCGGCAAGCAGGGCGGGCAGAAGGTCAAGGAGCTCTACGGCTCGAACTTCTACGGAAGGATCGGAAAGATCGGCGGCGACGCCGTCTCTGAGAAGTACGGCCACGAGCACTTCGAGGAGATCGGCAAGAAGGGCGGCCAGAAGGTCGCTGAGCTCATCGCGCGCGGCCGTCAAGCGAGCTGACGACCCACCTCTCGCGTGATGAGAGCGGGCGGGCGACCAGGGTCGGCCTGCCCGCTGTTGTTTCAGTCAGGTTCCACGACGGAAATCTCAGCCGTTTCCCATTGACACCGCAACGGCCGAAACTAGATTCTTTTCCTGTACGCACTCGGGTCGCCCCGATCCCGAGGTGTAGCGACGAGCGGACACCGCTCGGGCGCCCGATGGAAGGGAAAGCGTTGGACCATCTGCTCGCCAGCCGTCCGCTCGTGGCCGTCGAGTGGGAGGACATCACCGCGTACTCCCGCACCGCCATTCCCGAGGACTTCGAGAGCTACCGGCTGCGCAAGCTCACCTGCGGGATCCTGTGGAAAGAGACTGAGGAGTACGTCGTCGTGGTCGGCGATTACGACCTCACGAACGCCGGCAAGGACTACCGCCATAACGACTTCCACATCATCCCGCGCGGGGTGATCCGCCAGCTCACCGTTCTGGGTGAGCGCGAGCTCGTCTCCGAGCTCGTCTCCGAAGGATCCCTCGTCTCGCTGGATATCGCCGCCGGCTAGCGCCGGCCATTTCGGACGTCCGAGGCGCCATTCCGTTCGTATCTTCCGATACGGATACGGAACAGGGTGACCCCGTCCGACGTTGGAACGGGTGAACTGGAGGCGCAAACCATGCCCCTGCGTGCTGAGCTCTACTGCTACTTCTGCGGTCACGGCTGCGGTGACGTCCTCGTCCCGACCCGGGCCCGCAAGCCGACGCCTGAGCAGCTGCGTGTCGCGTACGCGACCGTCGCCGAGCCGATCGCGCCCGTCTGGGACGATGCCGGCCAGCCGAGCTGCCCGCGCTGCGGCGGACAGCTCTTCCTCGAGAAGTACGGCCACGAGGCCGTGCGCCGCGCGGAGCGCACTCTGCGCCGGGCGAGCTAGGCCCGACGCAAGCCCGCGCCGTGTCGTACGGCGTGGACACTCGCGCCCTCACGCGGCTCCTCTTCGGTCTATTTCTCGGCTGGCTGCTCGCCTTGCTGGCGCGGCCGGGCCGACCGGCAGAGCACGCGCTGCCCCTCACGGAGCGTCAGTACCGCGTCATGCGCGAGGTCGCTCATGGCTACACGACGAAGGAGATCGCGCTTCGCCAGGGAGTGCGGCCATCGACGATCCGTACGCACGTCCGTCGTTCGTGTCGCGCGCTCGGGGTGCCGAATCGCACCGCCGCGGTCGCGCGGATCGTTCAGGCGGGGGCGGTCCCCTCAAGGCCGAGGCGGTCGGCCGCGCCGCTCAGTGCCGTGACGGTCTCGCGGATGAGGTCGTCGAACTCGATGCCGAGATCGGCCGCGCCGGCGAGGAGCGCTTCGCGGTTTATGGGCCGCGCGAAGGCCTTGTCCTTCATCTTCTTCCGCACCGACAGCGGCTCGACATCAGCGACGCGCTTGGATGGACGTACGAGCGCGACCGCGATGACGAAGCCCGACAGCTCGTCCACCGCGTAGAGCGCCTTCTCGAGCGGCGTCGTTCGCGGGATACCGAGATGGTCGCCGTGCGTCTGGATCGCGTGGACGAGCTCGCTCGCGAGTCCGGCCCGCTCGAGGGTGGCCCGCCCGTTCTGCGGGTGCCCCTCGGGGTCGCGTTCGTAGTCAAAGTCGTGGAGCATCCCCGTGACGCCCCACGCCTCGACGTCGCCGCCATAGCGCACGGAGAGATGTCGCATCACGGCCTCGACCGCGAGGGCGTGCTTCCGCAGGTGCTCGGTCTTGGTGTGTTCGCAGAGCAGCGCCCACGCCTCATCGCGGTCCATGGGGCCCGATGCTAGCCTCGACAGGTGACCGGCTGCGGCTGCGCGACCGTCGTTGCGCTCATCGGCGCTTTCCTCTTCTTCCTCGTCCGCGGCAGCTTCGACGGCGGTGATCCCGTGGAGACGCCTTAGACCCGCTCCGCCTCCGGCCAGGGGAAGGGCCCGCGCGCCGTCTCATACGCGCGCGCGACGCGCAGCAGCCGTGCCTCGTGCCAGCGCCGGCCGACGAGCTGAAGCCCGATGGGCAGGCCCAGGCTGTCACGCCCGCAGGGCACCGAGA
>JBKJTV010000268.1:0-5760 GCA_046589985.1 Candidatus Limnocylindria bacterium
GCGACGCACGAGCCGCAGCGTCACGATCACGGCGCGGAACAGTAGCCGCTCGCGCGCGCGCCAGCGCAGGCCGAGCGGCTCACGCAGCGCGCCCGGCAGCAGGCCCGCCGTGAGGGCATCGAGCGGGTGCGCGATCTGGAGAAGGAGCGCGGCGGCGCCGCCGAGCAACAGGAACATCTCGCGGTCGACGCGGCGCGCGATCGAGTCAGGCGGGAACAGGTCAGTCTCCGTCACCGCAGGCACACTAGCGGCCATGCTGCGCTCGTTCGGCTTCGCGTTCTCCGGGCTTGGTCACCTGCTTCGCACCCAACGCAACGCGCGGATCGAGCTGATGATCGGGCTCGTCGCGGTCGTCGCGGGACTCGTGCTCGGAATGTCGTCCACCGAGTGGGCAGTGCTCGTTGTCACCATCTGCCTGGTCCTCATCCTCGAAGGCCTGAACACGTCGCTCGAGCTCGCGGTCGATCTCGCGTCGCCACAGCTGCAGCCGAAAGCGAAGGCCGCAAAGGATCTTGCCGCCGGGATGGTGCTCATCGCGGCGCTCGGATCCGTCGTCGTCGGCGCGCTGCTGTTCGGTCCTAAACTCCTTCGGTGAGCACGCTCGATCGCTCGGTCGTCGAAAAGGTCGCCGGGCTTGCACGGATCGCACTCACCGAAGACGAGATCGACCGCTTCACCGCGCAGCTCTCGGTCGTCCTCGACGCGGTCGACCGTCTGCGGACCGTCGACACCTCGACCATCCCGCCGACGGCCTCCGTCCTCCCGGTCGAGAACGTGATGCGCGACGACATCGTGCGTCCGAGCCTGCCGCTCGAAGACGTGTTCCGCAACGCGCCTTCGCGCGAAGGGGATCACTTCCGGGTGCAGACCGTGCTCGAGGGGCGATGAGCGAGACCCTCCCGCGATCCGCCAGCGAAACGGCGGCACTGCTGCGTGGGCGCGAGACGACGGCCCTCGAGCTCGCCGAGATCGCGATCGCTGCCGCGAACGGCGATCGCTACAACGCGTGGCTGCGCGTCGCGGACGACCACGCGCGGTCCCAGGCGCGCGCCGCCGACCTTCGCATCAGGGCGGGCGACACCTCGCCGCTCCTCGGTGTGCCCTGGGCCTGCAAGGACATCATCGGCACGAAGGGCATTGAGACGACGGCGGGCTCGCGGATCCTGCAGGGCTACATCCCGCCGTACTCGGCAACGGTCGTCGAGCGCCTCGACCTGGCGGGCGCCGTGATGATCGGTAAGACGAACCTCGACGAGTTCGCGATGGGCAGCTCGAACGAGAACTCCGCGTTCGGTCCTGTGCGCAACCCGCACGATCCAACGCGTGTTCCCGGCGGCTCGTCAGGCGGTTCGGCGGTCGCGGTCGCGACGGGCGAGGTCGTGTTTTCGCTCGGCACCGACACCGGCGGGTCGATCCGCCAGCCCGCCGCGCTGTGCGGCGTCATCGGCATGAAGCCGACGTACGGTCGCATTTCCCGCTTCGGTGTCGTCGCGTTCGCATCGTCGCTCGATCAGGTCGGGCCATTCGCGCAGGACGTCGAGACCTGTGCTCTCGTCTGCGAGGCTCTCTTCGGGGCCGATCCGAACGATGCGACGACGATGCCGCTGCCCACCGAGTCGCTCCGCAAGGGTATCGCTGACGGCGTGAAGGGGATGCGCCTCGGCGTCCCGCGCGAGTACTTCATCGAGGGCATGGAGCCGGGCGTCGAGCGCGCGGTGCGCGCGGCCCTCGCGCAGCTCGAGCGCGCGGGCGCTGAGCTCGTCGACGTTTCGCTGCCGTCCACCGATCACGGCCTTGCGGTCTACTACATCATTCAGCCGGCAGAAGCGTCGGCGAACCTCGCGCGCTACGACGGGGTCCGCTACGGGCTGCGCGTCGCGGGACCGGACCTCAACGAGACGTATCGCCGGACGCGCGGGCAGGGCTTCGGGCCCGAGGTGAAGCGGCGGCTCATCCTCGGCACCTACGCGCTCTCTGCGGGGTACTACGACGCGTACTACTCGAAGGCCCAGAAGGTCCGGACGCTCATCAAGCGTGAGTTCGACGAGGCATTCAAGAAGGTCGACGCGCTCGTGACGCCGACGTCGCCGTCCGTCGCGTTCCCGATCGGCGCGAAGGTGAACGATCCGCTCACGATGTATCTGAACGACGCATTCACCCTTCCGGTGAACATCGCCGGCCTGCCTGGCATCTCGGTCCCGTGCGGGATGTCGGACGGCCTGCCTGTCGGTTTGCAGTTCATCGCCGGCTCGTACCAGGAGGCGACGCTCTTCCGCGTCGCGGCCGCGTACGAGCGCATCGCGGGTCCCTTGGAGGTGGCGGCATGACGCTCTCGCGGCGCTCGCTCACGAACTCGCGTGTCGCGCGGCTCCCGGCGAGCGGCATCCGCCGCTTCTTCGACCTCATCGCCGGCGTCGAAGGGGTCATCTCGCTCGGCGTGGGCGAGCCCGACTTCATCACGCCGCAGGGATTCCGGGACGCCGCGATCGCGTCGATCACGGATGGCCGCACGAAGTACACCTCGAACTACGGGATCCTTCCATTGCGTGAGGCGATCTCGGAGCACACGGAGACGATGCACGGCGTCCGCTACGACCCCGCGAGCGAGATCCTCGTGACCGTCGGCGTGAGCGAGGCCGTCGACCTCGCGCTCCGCGCGACCCTCGAGGAGGGCGATGAGGTCCTCATCGCGGATCCGTCGTATGTCGCGTACGTGCCGGGGATCATCCTCGCCGGCGGAGTGCCCGTTCCGGTCATCACCCGCGAGGAGCACGACTTCCGTCTCCGTCCTGAGGACGTGCGAGCGGCACTCACCCCGCGAACGCGGGCGATCCTCCTGGG
This sequence comes from Candidatus Limnocylindria bacterium, assembly GCA_046589985.1. Classification (GTDB taxonomy): domain Bacteria; phylum Chloroflexota; class Limnocylindria; order P2-11E; family P2-11E; genus JACDAF01. The sequence goes on from JBKJTV010000268.1 coordinate 2,842, forward strand.
CTTCCCGAACAATCCGACCGGCGCCGTGCTCACGAAGGCGGACGTCGACGGGATCGCGAAGATCGCACGCGAGCGCGACCTCATCGTCTATTCGGACGAGATCTACGACCGGCTCGTGTATGGCACCGACCACGAGTCGATCGTGACGCGCGAGGGCATGAAGGACCGCACCGTCTACCTCGCCGGCTTCTCGAAGTCGTACGCGATGACCGGCTGGCGGATCGGCTACGCGTGCGCGCCCGCCGAGGTCATCGAGCAGATGATGAAGATCCATCAGTACACCGTGATGTGCGTCCCGACCGCAGGGCAGTACGCGGCGCTCGAGGCGCTCCGCAACGGCGAGGCCGAGGTGATGCGGATGGTCGGCGAGTACGACCGCCGCCGGCAGCGCATCTGGGAGCGCTTCAACAAGATGGGATTGCACTGCTTCGAGCCGCGCGGCGCCTTCTACGCGTTCCCGAACATCACGAGCACCGGGCTCGACGACGGCGTGTTCGCCGAGCGTCTTCTGAAGGAGGAGAAGGTCGTGGTCGTTCCCGGCAACGCCTTTGGTGAGCAGGGCCGCGGTCACATCCGCGCGTGCTACGCGGCGTCGATGGAGCAGATCGACGAGGCGTGCGACCGCATCGAGAGGTTCGTCTCACGACTCTGATCATCGACTGGGAGGAGTCGTTCGGGGCCGCGCTGCGGAAGGGCGACCCGCTCACCGCGTCGTCCATCCTCCGCGCGTCCGGCGAGAACGGCTGGGTCCGCAAGCCGCAGCTTGAGCGCGCGCGCGAGCTCGTCGACGTGATGGGTCCGGCGAGCATCGTCCGTCGCGACTGGGCCGCCCGGCTCCTCGCGCACCCGCGCCGCGTTGACAAGGAGCTCGCGGCGATCCTTCTCGCGCCACTCGCGAGGTCGCACCCCGCGGAGGTCGAGCGTGCGGTGCTCCGGCTCGCGCGGGACGAGCGTTGGGACGTGCGCGAGGCCGCCGCCGCGCTCCTCGGTGAGGCGCTCGACGTGTCCTTCGATCCGTTCTACCGCTCGTGTCGCACCTGGATGGACAAGGAGGAGCCGCGGGTCCGCCGCGCCATCGTCGTCGCCGCGAAGTACGCCGCGAAGTCACGCGTGCCCGAGCGGGCCGCCCGGCTCCTGGATCTCATCGAGCCCGCGCTGCGTGATCGCGACGAGTACGTGCGGCGGAACCTCGGGCCGTTCGCGATCGGCGATCAGCTCCTGCGGAGCTACCCGGAGGAGACGCTGGCGCGGCTTGGGCGGTGGGCGACGGACACGGACGAGGTCGTCCGCTGGAACGTCGCGATGGCGTTCAGCTCCGCGACCGGCGCGGATCTCGCGGAGCAGGGACTCCCGATCCTTCGCATCCTTGCGCGGGACGAGAGCAAGTTCGTGGCGCGCGCCGCGAACGCTGCGCTCCGCCGCATCCAGAAGAGGCGTCCCGGCGTCGTCACTGCGTAGTGGGAACACGCTACGAGGACCAGCCGCCCGAGCACTGGGCGGGACCGGAGTCGCTCGACCCCACGCCCGTCTGGAAGCAGTTCCTCGTCGTCGGCCTGCTGGCGCTCGGCGCGCTCGCGATCATCGCCGTGGTCTCGCTTTTCGCCCTCGCGCCGCAGCTCGCGACGCCGCCCGCGCTCGTGCCGGGCGCCCGCGTGGTGCTGGCCCGCGGTGATCTCCCGAAGGCGGGTGAGCCCGCGGTCCGCATCGGCGGACCGCTCATCGCCGATGCGGACGCGTTCTGGCTCTTTCAGCCGATGCCCGGCGAGTGGGTCGCCGTGCGCGCGTACTGGGTGCAGCCTGATCAGGGCATCCGCTGCGCCGTCATCGCGGGCAAGACGACTCCCGGTCCCGCGGGTGCCGTATGGCGCAGCGGAGACGAATGTTCGAGCGAGCGCTGGAATTTCGGACCGCGCGGCGAACCCGTGAAAGCTCCGCGCGGCCTGGATAGATATCTTGTGTCGGTGGATGGCGAGCGCGTCATCGTGAACATCGGCCGGACGATCCGCGGCTTCGGCAAGACGCCCCAGCCGACGCGGTCTCCGTCATGACGGTCGCCACGCGCGCATACGAGCTCGTCATCGGCATCGAATGCCACGTCGAGCTCGCGACGGCCTCGAAGATGTTCTGCGGCTGCGCCGCCAGCTGGTTCGGCGCCGCGCCGAACACCCTGACCTGTCCGGTCTGCCTCGGTCTGCCCGGCGCCCTCCCCGTGCCGAACCGCGTCGCGATCGAGCTCGCGATGAAGGCTGGGCTCGCGCTCCACTGCGCGGTCCCGACGCACACGAAGTTCGACCGGAAGAACTATCTCTACCCCGACCTGCCGAAGGGCTATCAGATCTCGCAGTACGACCTGCCGCTCTCGTCCGGGGGGTGGATCGAGATCGCCGGGGACGACGGGAAGCCGAAACGCATCCGCGTGACGCGCGCGCACCTGGAGGAGGACACCGGCCAGCTCCAGCATGACGAGCGCGGCACGCTCGTGGACTTCAATCGCGCCGGTGTGCCGCTCCTCGAGATCGTGAGCGAGCCCGACATCTCGTCAGCGCGCGAAGCGCTCCGCTACCTCGAGTCTCTTCGCGAGATCCTCATGTACTCGGGGATCTCGGAATTCCGTCTGGAGGAGGGCGCCGCCCGATTCGACGTGAACGTCTCCATCCGCTTCGAGGAGGGCGGCGAGACGCGCTGGCCACCCCTGAGCGAGATCAAGAATCTCAACTCGTTCCGCGCGCTCGAAGAAGCGGTGGCATACGAACCCGCCCGGCTCTGGGACGAATGGCATGCGGGCGGTGACATCCGCACGCGCACGACGAAGGTGACCGTCGGCTGGAGCCCCGAGCGCGGTCAGACCTTCCCCCAGCGCCAGAAGGAGGACGTGGACGACTACCGTTACTTCCCGGAGCCGGACCTCGTGGCGCTGTC
>JBKJTV010000345.1:0-11159 GCA_046589985.1 Candidatus Limnocylindria bacterium
GATGAAACGCGCGAGAACCTCGCGAAGCTCATCGGCTTCGAGCCGGACATGGAGATCGTCGGGTCCGCGGCGAGCGGCCAGCAGGCGATCGACCTGGCGAAGCGCGAGCGTCCTCACGTGATCCTCATGGACATCAACATGCCGGACATGGACGGCATCACCGCGACGGAGATCATCGCGAACACCGTCCCGGAGTCGCCGATCATCATGATGAGCGTCCAGGGCGAGCAGGACTATCTCCGCCGCTCGATGCTCGCGGGTGCACGCGAGTTCCTGGTGAAGCCGTTCTCGGCCGACGAGCTCGTGAACGCGATCCGTCACGTGAACGAGCTCGAGAAAGTGAAGCGCGCGCGCTACGCGCAGCAGGCACCGCAGCAGCCGACCGGCGGGCCTGCGCAGCCCCAGCCGCTCCCGGGTGATGAAAAGGGGCAGATCGTCTGCTTCTTCTCGCCGAAGGGCGGCGTCGGGCGCACGACGATCTCGACGAACCTCGCGGTCGCGCTCTACCAGTCGACGAACAAGCCGGTCGTGCTCGTCGATGGCAGCCTGCCGTTCGGCGACGTCGCGGTCATCCTGAACATGAGCCCGAAGGCCAAGACGATCGCTGACCTCGTCGGCAGCTTCGACAACATCGACTCCGACATCCTCGAGACCGTGCTTGTCTCGCATTCCACGGGCATCAAGGTGCTCCTCGCGCCGCCGACCCCCGAAGCCGCCGAGCTCATCACCGCGGCGAACATGAAAAAGGTGCTCGAGATCCTCGCCGAGCGCTACGCGTTCGTCATCGTCGACACCTGGCCGTCGTTCCAGGAGGTCGTCCTCACGATGCTCGACACCGCGGACGTGATCCTCACGCTCATGACGCTCGAGATCACCTCGCTGAAGAACGTGCGCGTGTTCCTCGAGATCGCGGAGAAGCTCGGCTACGACGAGCAGAAGGTGCAGCTCGTCGCGAACCGCAACGACAGCTCCGGCGGCATCAAGGCGAGCGACGTCGAGGCCAGTCTCGGCCGCAAGATCCCGCACACGATCGTGTCGGACGGTCGCGCGCTCGTTCTGGCGGTGAACCGAGGTGTGCCCTTCGTCATCAGTCACAGGGACAGCCCTGTGTCCAAGGACATCTTCACCCTCGCGGCGAAGCTCTCCGGCCAGGGTGGGGAGGCCGCAGCCGCGGCTCCGGCGGCCGCGAAACCGGCCCAACGGAGCGGTCTCCGTCTGTTCGGCGCGCGGTAGCGAGGGAGGGGCTTTGCCCTGACCGAGCCGTCCCTGGCCCCGCCGAGCAGAGCAGGCAAAGCCGGCGAAGCGAGTCGGGATCAAATGACCCGTCCGAGGCGTTGTCGGACGATCGCCCGGTCGTAGACTCCGGCGAGGGAGCAGGCGTCTGTCGCGTGCTCAGAACAGGCGCCCGTCAGCCGGGTCAGGGGGGTCAGGATGTCGCTTCTCAAGAGGATCGAGGGCCAGCGGCCGACACAGCCGGAAGGCCAGGGCGATCAGAGCCGTGGCACCGGTGGTCCGGGCCAGCCCCCGTCGAGCGGCGGGCCGCTCACCCAGAGCGCGCAGCCCGCGCGCGACGGCATGCGGGACGTCCGCATCCAGATCCAGACGAAGATCATCAACAACCTCGACCCCCGGCTCGACCTCTCCGATGCGAAGAAGGTCCGTGCGGAGATCGAGGGCATGTTCAACCGCTTCCTCGACGAGGAGGGCAGCGTCGTCACCCGCGTCGAGCGTCAGCGGATGCTCGAGCAGATCCTCGACGAGATCCTCGGCTTCGGGCCGATCCAGCCCCTCTTGAACGATGACACCGTGACCGAGGTCATGGTGAACGGACCGTTCCGCGTCTACGTCGAGCGGAAGGGCAAGCTGCAGCTCTCTGAGTACACGTTCCAGAACGACGAGCACTGCATGCGCGTGATCGAGCGCATCATCGCTCCCATCGGTCGCCGCGTCGACGAGTCGAAGCCCTACGAGGACGCGCGTCTCCCGGACGGCTCGCGCGTGAACATCATCATCCCGCCGCTCGCATTGAACGGGCCGGTCGTGACGATCCGAAAGTTCCCCAAGTACCGCATCCAGGTCGAGGACTACGTGAAGTTCGGCACCGCGACGGCCGAGATGATGGAGTTCCTCCGCGGCTGCGTCGAAGCGCGGCTCAACATCTTCGTCTCAGGCGGCACCGGCTCCGGCAAGACGACGCTCCTCAACATCCTCTCGGGATTCATCCCGGAGGACGAGCGCATCGTCACGATCGAGGATGCGGCCGAGCTCCGTCTCGTCCAGGACCACGTCGTCCGCCTCGAGTCGCGCGCAGCGAACATCGAGGGCAAGGGCGCCGTGACGATCATGGATCTGGTGAAGAACTCCCTCCGAATGCGGCCCGAGCGCATCATCGTCGGTGAGATCCGTGGTGGTGAGGCGCTCTCCATGCTGCAGGCCATGAACACCGGTCACGATGGATCGTTGTCCACGGGTCACGCGAACGCGCCGCGCGACATGCTCAGCCGCATCGAGACGATGTGCCTGATGGCGGGCGTCGATCTTCCCTCCCGCGCCATCCGCGAGCAGATCGCGAGCGCGCTCGACCTCATCGTCCAGATCTCGCGCTTGAAGGATGGCTCGCGCAAGATCACACACATCACCGAGGTCCAGGGCCTCGAAGGCGAGGCCATCGTGCTGCAGGACGTGTTCATCTTCGAGCAGACGGCGTTCGTGGACGGCAAGGTCCAGGGCCGCCTGCGCCCCACCGGGATCCGACCGAAGTTCGCCGAGAAGTTCGAGGCCGCGGGCATCCGCCTGCCGCAGGGCGTCTTCGGCGACATGTCCTCCGGTCTGCGGTAGCCCTCGTGGAGTACGCACTCCCCGCGAGCATCTTCGTTGGGGTGATCCTCATCTTCTGGGGCGCCTCGTCGCTCACGAGCGCGGGTGCGGAGAGCGTCGAGACCCGCATGGCCCGCTACGCAGGTGGGGCGGACGCGCAGAAGAAGGAACGCGAGAAGACCGGCAAGAAGGCAAAGAAGTCCCGCCAGGAGATCGACCCGTTCGCGACGCTCTCCGGCGATGTCGAGGACAAGCGCCGGATCGTGAAGATCCAGCGCGACCTCGCGCGCGCGAACCTGAAGCTCCGGCCAGCCGAGTACTACTACATCCGGTTCGGCATGGCGGCCGCCCTCGGTCTCATCCTCTGGGTGTTCCGTGACCCGATCTCAGGAGTCATTGGCCTGCTCCTCGGATACATGCTCCCGCGGTTCTGGGTCGGCCGCCGCATCGGCAAGCGCCTCAGCGGCTTCAACAAACAGCTTCCCGACACCATCGTCCTGCTCTCCAACTCGCTCCGCGCAGGCTCGAGCTTCCTCCAGTCGATCGAGCTCGTGTCGCGCGAGGGCGAGCCGCCGATGAGCGAGGAGATGGGTCGCGTCGTCCGTGAGACCAACCTCGGCCTCGGCATGGAAGAGTCGCTCGCGAACCTCGTGCGACGCATCAAGAGCGAGGACCTCGACCTCATGGTCACCGCCATCGGGATCCAGCAGCAGGTCGGTGGGAATCTCGCTGAGATCCTCGACACCATCGCCTTCACGATCCGCGAGCGGGTGCGCATCAAGGCCGAGATCGGCACGCTCACCGCGCAGGGCCGCATGTCGGGCTACCTCGTCGCGTTCCTCCCGATCGCGATCGCGATCGCCCTGAACTTCATCAACCCGGCGTTCATGGCCCCGCTCTTCACGCAGCTCATCGGCCAGATCCTCATCGGGGTGGGCATCACGATGATGGCGATCGGGTTCTTCGCGATCATGAAGATCACGGACATCAAGGTCTAAGTGGAAGCCGTCCTCTTCGCCCTCCTCATGTTCGTCGCGATCCTCATGATCATCGGCTCGCTGCTCCTTGGGCAGCAGCTTGACCCCGTGCAGGCGCGTCTCGCGCAGATCTCCGTCCGCCCGAAGAGCCTCGAAGAGCTCGAGCTGCAGCGCCCGCTCTCTGAGCGGACCCTGAAGCCGATCATCAACTCCCTCTCCCGTCTCGTCGGTCGCTTCTACCCGGTGAACACCGTTCGCGGGCTCACGCTGAAGCTGAAGCGCGCCGGTATGGAGGGGACGAGCACGGAGTTCTTCCTTGGGGTGAAGGGGTTCGCCGCTCTCGTCGGCGTCGTCGCCGTGTCCGCGCTCGTGAACCTCATCACCTCCGACGGCCTCCAGACGATCATCGGCGCGGTGGCCGGCCTCGGGCTCGGCTTCATGGCGCCGGACTTCTTCCTGTCGAACAAGGCCGGCAAGCGCAACACGCTCATCCTCGAGGCGCTGCCGGACGCGCTCGACCTGCTCACGATCTCGGTGGAGGCCGGCCTTGGCTTCGACGCCGCCCTCGTGAAGGTGACCGAGAAGATGAAAGGCCCGCTCTCGGATGAGTTCCAGCGCGCCGCCGGTGAGCAACGCGTCGGGAAGTCGCGTCAGGAGTCGCTGCGCGGCATCACCGAGCGCGTTCATGTGAAGGAGTTCCAGTCCTTCATCTCGGCCATCATCCAGGCGGATCAGCTCGGCGTCTCCATGTCGAAGGTCCTACGTATCCAGTCAGAGCAGATGCGCACGGAGCGGCGCCAGCGCGCCGAGAACAAGGCCGCGAAGGCTCCGATCCTCATCATGTTGCCGACGGTCGGGTGCATCTTCCCGTCGCTCTTCATCGTCATCCTGGCACCCGCCGCGCTCACGGCAATGTCGTCCTGCGGGAGCATCTGACCCGCCTCCGCATCCTCAACCGCACGCGTTCGACGACGCTCGCCACCGACTGTCGGATAGCGGACAGCTTCTTCACGCGCGGCCTCGGGCTGTTGCCGCGGTCCTCGCTGCGTGAGGGCGAAGGACTTCGGATCACCAGAACGAACAACATCACGATGATGTTCATGCGCTTTGCGATCGACGCGGTGTTCGTCGACCGGGCACGACGCGTCGTGAAGGTGAGCGAGCGGCTGCGTCCGTGGGTCATCGCGGTCGTGGCGCGCAGCGGGGATGAGGTGCTCGAGCTCCCGGCCGGGACGGTCGCGCAGACGCACACGCAAGTCGGTGACGAACTCCAGTACGAGCCCGTCTAGGGTGGTCACTGCGCCGCTAGGAGAATGCGCACGCTCAGCGACCTCGTGCTACCGCGACGCTGCGCCGGCTGCCGTGCCCCCGGCGAGTGGCTCTGCCTCGAGTGCCGGGACGCGTCCGACGCGGAACCCCTTGTGCTCGCGCGGGCCTTGAGGGGCCGGGCCGTCGGGGCTTTCGCCGGTCCCATCCGCGAGGCGGTGCACGCCTTCAAGTACGGAGGCGAGCACGCGCTCGCGACGGAGCTCGGCTCCCTCGTAGCGCGGCTCGTCGCGAGGGATCTCGCGACCGGCATCCTGCTCGACGCGATCGTCCCCGTCCCGCTCCATCGCGCCCGACTCCGCGAGCGCGGCTACGACCAGACGCTCCTCCTTGCGGAGCACGTCTCCCGATCGTGCGGCCTTCCGGTGGTCCCGGCGCTGCGGCGGATCCGTTGGTCGGGGCCGCAGGTCGAGCTCGACCGAGACCGGCGCGCGGAGAACACGAGTGGCGCGTTCGTCGGCGTCGCCGGCTCGCTGCGTGGGCTTCGGGTCGCGCTCATCGACGACGTCACGACGACCGGCGCGACGTTACGCGCGGCTGCAGCCGCGGCGCGGGCGTCTGGCGCGCGCGCTCTTCGTGTCTACGTCATCGCGAGCGACGTGTAGCCATGCGCTGGGTCATGCGTGGTGTTCTCCTGGTCGTGCTCTCGTTCGCGAACCTGAACGAGATCTGGTCGCCCGACGTCGTGCCGAACGCCCTGCTCGCGTGGACGCTCGTGGGCGAGCGCGACGTGGACTACGACGAGTACGTCGTTCGACCCGAGATCTATGACCCGACCCTCGGGGGTCGCGCGCTCGACCGCGAGGCGTACTTCTTCCGCGCCTGCGGCGTCTCGACCGCGACGGGACCACCGAAGGCGGTCCGCTCGATCGGCGGTCCGCCCGCGCCCGGACCGAAGGACCACGTCTGCTCGATCTTCCCGCCGGGCATCGGGCTCCTCGCGCTACCGGTGCTCGTGCCCTTCGCGCTGATCGGCGCGGCTGCGGGCGCACCGTTCGAGCCCGCCGCCGTCGTCCGGGCCGGACATCTCGCCGCGGCGATCATCGAGGCGCTTGCAACGCTGCTCCTCTGGTCCGTGCTCGCGCGCTTCGTCTCGGCGCGCTGGGCGCTCGGTCTCATCCTCCTGTACTTCCTCGGCACGAGCGTGCGCACGGTGGCCTCGCAGGCCTTGTGGCAGCACGCGGGCGTGCATCTCGCGGTCGCGGGAGCGCTGTGGCTCGTCCTTCGCGAGGCGCCGGTCTCACGCGCGCGCGAATTCGCCGGCGGCATGCTGCTCGGGCTCGGCACCGTGGTCCGGCAGACGACGGCGCTGACCGCGCTCGGCCTCGGCGGCGTCGCGCCGCGTCGTATCGGGATCGGCGTCGGCCTGCCGCGACGCGCGGCCGTGGTCTTGGCCGGGCTGATCGTTGGCGCGCTGCCGCTCCTCGCCTGGAACGCGATCGCCTTTGGCAACCCACTCGAGCAGGGCTATGGCCCGAAGCCATTCGACACGAACGTCGCGCTCGGCCTCTACGGGCTCCTGCTGTCGCCGAGCCGCGGGCTCTTCGTGTACGCGCCATACCTCCTCTTCGCGATCGCTGCGCTTGCGCTCGCGTGGCGTCGACCCGGCCTGGTCGCGTCGCGCCTGCGCGGGCTCTCGCTCGCCTGGCTCGCAACGCTCGTCCTCTACGCCGCGTATGCGGAGTGGTGGGGCGGCCGCGTCTTTGGGGCGCGCTTCCTCGACGACCTGGCCCCGGTCCTCTTCGCGGCACTCGCGTGGGGCATCGGGCAGGGGCTCCTCCAACGGCGCGGCTGGCGGATCACATTCGGGCTGGCGGCGGCGTGGTCGCTCGTGCTCTTCAACGCCGCGGCCCTCGTCTACAGCAACGAGCGCTGGGACATGCATCCGGAGAATGTGAACTTCGCCCCGGAGCGGCTCTTCGACTGGTCCGACCCGCAGTGGCTTTCGGTGCTCGGTGACCTTTTGGCCGGCGGGCCGCGCGCGCTCATCGCGGGTGCGCTTTCCGCCTTGGTGGTCGCGGTCCTGATCCGGCAGGAGCGGGTGATAGCGTCGCGGGCGTGATGACGCCAGATGCGCCGACGATCGCACGCGTGGCGCGCGCCGCGCTCGGCGATCCCCACGCTCTGATCTCGTCGTGGGAGCGCACGCCGATCCAGTGGCAGGCGATCGCACCCACGACGGCGGAGCTCGCGCGCTACCGCGGAACGACCGCGGACGGGCGGGCCTGGTCGGCCATCAACAAGGTGATCCGCCAAGCCGACTCGCGCTGGAATTCGGACTGGCGTCGCGAGGCGGACGTCTACGCCTCCGGGTTCCTCGACGACCTTCCGCCGGGCATCGTCGCGCCGCGCGTGTACGCGATCGACAATGCGGAAGCCGAGGTCTCACTGTGGCTCGAAGACGTCGTCGAGCTTGTATCGGTGTGGCCGCTGTCCCGCTATGCCGTCGCCGCGCGCGACCTCGGGCGCTTCAACGGTGCCTATCTCGCCGGACTCGCGAAGCCCGAAGCTCCGCCGCTCCGGAACGACTGGCTCGCGGGTTGGGTCGCGATGACCGGTCAACGCGGCCTCGAGTTCCTCGACGATCCCGCGATCGCAGAGCACGAGCTCGTCCGACAGGCGATCCCGCGTCCGTGGCTCGACCGCCTGCGCGCATTGCACGGACAGCGCACGCGCCTGCTCGCGGCGCTCGACCGCCTTCCCCTGACCGTGTCGCACCTCGACGCGTGGCGCGCAAATCTCCTCGCCCGCGACAGTGCTGGCGCGACCGAGACCGTGGCCATCGACTGGTCGCTCCTCGGGCTCGCGCCCGTCGGCCAGGAGATCGCCGTCTTCGTCACCGGGGCGCGTCTGTGGCTCTCTCTCGCTCCGGCCGACGCCGCTGCGCTGGGCGAGCTCTCGTTCCGGTCGTACCTCGACGGGCTTCGCGGCGCAGGGTGGACGGGGTCCGAGGCAGATGTCCGCTTCGCCTACGCGGCGAGCGCCGCGCTCTGGGCCGGCATCCCGGCGCCGCTCTGGCTGCGCTGGCTCACGCTGCCGGCACGCCGGGAGTGGCTCGAGCGGAAGTTCGGGATGCCGCTCGAGGATGCCGCCGAGCCGTTCGGCGCGTTCATCGGCTTTGCCCTCGACCTCGGCGACGAAGCGCTCGCGGCGGCGCCGGCATGACCGCCTTCGTCGTCTTCTTCGGCCGCGCCGGCTCGAGTGACGTCGAGGTACGGCTCGATACCGTCCGCATCGCCATCGCCGCGTCCGTCCTGCGCCGCGCGGGCGAGGCGGGCTTCGGCCCCCTCATCGCTGTTGCGCGTGACGCGGAGGCCATGCGCTCGTTCCGCGCTGCGGGCGCTGAGACGATCGCGGAGCGAACGGACCCGTTCCACCTTGGTCAGGAGCTCGCGGCGCTCGCACGCGAACGGCGCCTCGAGCGCATCTGTGCGATCGGCGCAGGCGCGGGGGCGCTCCTCAGCGCCCGGGAGCTACGCGAGATGCGCGAGGAGCTCGAGGCGAGCGAGTCGCTCGTGCTGTCGAACAACTACTACTCGGCCGATCTGGTCGGCTTCACGCCCGCGAGCGCGCTCGACGCCATCGCGCTGCCTGCGACGGACAATCCGCTGCCGCGCCTCCTGCACCAGCAGGCGGGGCTGCGCTCGAAGCAGCTGCCGAGGTCCGCCGCGACGCTCCTCGACGTCGACACGCCGGCCGACGCGACGGTCCTCGTGCGCCATCCCGGCTGCCCGCCCGAGCTGCGCGGCATCGTGACCTGGGAGGCGGAGCTGGGGGGCAGGATCGACTCGCTCATGCAGATCATCACGACCGCGGAGCGCGAGCTCGTCGTTGCGGGCCGTGTCGGCGCGCCGGTGTGGACGTACCTCGAGTCGCAGACCGCCTGCCGGGTGCGAATGCTCGCTGAGGAGCGTGGCATGCAGGCGGCCGGGCGCGACGCCGACGGCTCCGCGCGGACGGCGCTCGGCTTCCTCTACGACCGGACCGGACCGGTCGAGTTCTTCGCGCGCATGGCAGAGCTCGGCGACGGCATGCTCTTCGACTCGCGGGTGCTTTTCGCGCACCTCGGCTGGCGCCAGGGGGCAGCCGAGCGCTTCGCATCGGACCTGTTCGACGTCGACCGCGCGGGGCCAGAGCTCCGTGGATTCACCGAGGCCGCGCGCGACGCGCCGATCCCACTGCTCCTCGGTGGGCACACGCTGGTCTCCGGCGTTCTCTGGACGATGGTGGAGGCCGCGTGGTCGGGGCATCCCGAGCCCGCGGATTGACCCTGCGCCTCTTGCTCTATCTCACGCCTTCGGCGTGGAGACACGCTCAGGGCTGGCCGGACTCACTCCTCGCGGCAAAGCCGCTCGTCGCTCGTGCTTAGGCTCTTTGATCACCACATCCACAGCACACGCTCCGACGGATCGGTCACCCTCGCCGATCGAGCGCGCAGTGTCGCGGTCAGACCGCATGGCATCTCCGACCACTACCCCTGGCGGGACAAGATGCGCCACGACGACGACGTCCTGCGCTACCTCGACGACGCGGCCGCGCTCGGGTTGCGCGTCGGGCTCGAGTATGACCTCGGCATCGCGCCGCCTCTCCTCGCGAGCACGCGGCGCTCGCTGCACTACCTCATCGGTGCGATCCATCAGCTGGACGTCGACGGTGTACGGATCGGCTACGACGGCGCAGGGCAGTTCGTGAAGGGCAATCTTCGCGGGAAGCCGTTCCCGGAGCGCGAGCGCTTCTCCGATCCTGCGCTTGGGAGGCGCATCCTGGAGCGGACGCTGGAGGTCGTGCGCGAGGGTATCGAGGAGATCGGCATCGATGTCCTCGGCCATCCGACCTTCTCGCCGCTGCTCGCACTTGGCGATCCCGAGAGCTCGTATCCGATCGAATGGCAGGAGCGCCTCATCGAGCTCTGCATTCGCGCGGACGTCGCCATCGAGCTGAACGAGTCCTACGGCGTCCCACACCACGCGTTCCTCGTGCGCGCGAATCGCGCGGGCGCGCGCTTCTCGGTCGGGTCGGACACGCACGGTCCGCTCGGGGCGCTCGAGCGGACCGCGAAGATGATCGAGGCCGCAGCGCTCCCGCACGATCGCTTTCTGGATGGGCAGCGGGTGCGGACGGCCATCTAGTCCGCGTTCGAGCCCGCTCAGGCCGGCGGGGGCTCCACCACCAGGAGCTCGTAGACGAGAACGCCGACCGCGATGAGCAGGACGAGGTGGATCGCGTTGCCCCCGAGGTCGAGGGCGAGCCCAACGAACCAGAACGCCACGGAACCCCACACGACGAGCCAGCGGACGTTGTGACCGGTGCGGAGCAGCATCGGGCAGGAGCCTAACGCGGACCTACAGAAGGTCCACAAGGTGGACCTTCACGTACAGCGAGATCGCGAAGCGATCTCGTCTTATACTCGACGAGCGCACGACGCCCATTTGCGAGGGGAGGGAGCCGTGTTCCGCGGTCTTTCCGTCTACACCGGCAATGCCCACCCGAAGTTCGCCCAGGACATCTGCCGCCATCTCGAGATCCCGCTCGGACGGGCAGAGGTCACGAAGTTCGCGAACGACAACATCTTCGTGAAAGTCCTCGAGAATGCGCGCGAGCACGACGTGTTCGTCGTGCAGTCCCTCGTCGCGGCGCCGTCGGTGAGCGACGCGATCATGGAGCTGCTCATCATGATCAGCGCCTTCAAGCGCGCATCCGCCGGACGCATCACCGCCGTCATGCCGTTCTATGCCTACGGACGGAGCGACAAGAAGGACCAGCCTCGCGTGCCGATCACCGCGCGGCTCCTTGCCGACCTCATCGAGGTCGCGGGCGCGGATCGCTTCATCGCGATGGACCTGCACCAGATGCAGATCCAGGGTTTCTTCAGCATCCCGGGCGACGAGCTCACGGCGCAGAACCTCCTCATCGATCACTTCGCCGGCCTCATGGCGATGCGCGAGAAGTCCACTGTTCTCGTTGTCCCGGACCTCGGGTACGCGAACGCGGGCCGTAAGGTCGCCGAACGTCTGCAGCTGCCGCTCGTCTTCATGCAGA
>JBKJTV010000030.1:0-3776 GCA_046589985.1 Candidatus Limnocylindria bacterium
CCGAGCTCGAGCATCACGTAATTCGTGACGTCGACGACCACCGAGATCGGCCGCATCCCCGCCAGGGTGAGGCGCCGCTGCATCCAGTCGGGTGACGGGCCGTGCCGCACTCCCTCGAGGTACGCCGCGGCGAACCGCGGACACCCCGTCTCGTCTTCGATGCGCACGCGGAGAAGCTTCGTGTCGAGCTTGGTCGGCAGCGGGTCGGCCTCGGGCTCGCGGAGCTGCGACGACTCGATCGCGCTGACCTCGCGTGCGAGGCCGACCATCGAGAGCGCGTCGGGGCGGTTCGGCGCGATCTCGCAGTGGAGGATCGCGTCGCCGAGCGCGTCCGCCAGCCGCGCGCCGACCGGGAGCTTCGGGTCGAGGATGAGGATGCCGTCGTGGTCCTCACCAAGGCCGAGCTCCTTCGCCGACATCACCATGCCCTCGCTCGGGACGCCGCGCACCGGCTTCGGCTTCAGGACGGTGGGCTTTCCGGTATGACCATCGATGAACTCCGCGCCGGCTTCGGCGAACGGGACGACGTCGCCCTGCTTGAGGTTCGTCGCCCCGGTGACGACCGTCTTGCGGCGCCCCTCGCCGTACTCGACGACGACGAGCTGGAGCTTGTCCGCATCCGGATGCTTTTCGAGCGACGCGATGCGCCCGACCCAGATCCGCTCACCCCAGCCGCCGGTCCGCTCGACGCGATCCACCTCCATGCCGGCCATGTGCAGGCGCGCGGCGGTCGCGTCGACATCGGCGATATCGACGTATTCGCGCAGCCACGACGCCGGCACCCGAAGGGAGGGCATTAGACGCTCTCCAGGAAGCGCAGATCGTTCTGATGGAAGAGGCGGATGTCGGGAGTGCCGGTGAGGAGCATCGCGAGCCGCTCGACGCCGCCGCCGAAGGCGAAGCCCTGATGCTTCGTCGGGTCGTAGCCGACGCGCCGAAGTGCCTCCGGATGCACCATCCCGCAGCCGGCGGCCTCGATCCAGCCTCCGCCGCCGCAAGTGCGACAGCGCCCGACGTCCGTCGTCCCGGTCCCGTCGCAGACGAAGCAGTCGAAGGCGATCTCCGCTGACGGCTCAGTGAACGGGAAGTAGTCGGGCCGGAACTTCACCTTGCGGTCGCCGCCGAACATCTGGCGCGCGAAGGAGTACAGCACGCCCTTGAGGTCCGCCATCGAGAGCTGCTCGTCGATCGCGAGCCCCTCGTACTGGAAAAAGACGCTCTCGTGCGTCGCGTCGGTCGCCTCGAAGCGATAGCAGCGGCCGGGGATGCACACCCGGACCGGCGGCTGCCGCTGCTCCATGATCCGGATCTGCATCGGCGAGGTGTGCGTGCGCAGGAGCATCGGCCGCTCCGGCTCATCGCCGAGCGGGTTCGAGATCCAGAGCGTGTTGAACTTGTCGCGCGCCGGATGGTCGCGCGGGATGTTGAGCGCCTCGAAGTTGTAGTAGTCCCACTCGACCTCTGGCCCTTCGACGGTCTCGAACCCCATCGTCGCGAGAACCCGAGAGATCTCGCGCATCGTCTGCGAGATGGGATGGAGCCGGCCGAGGCGGATCCGTCGCGGCGGGAGCGTGAGATCGTCCCCGCCCACCGACAGCTCCCGCATGAGCGTCGCGGAGCGGATCGCCAGCGCGCGCTCCTCGAGCGCGGCCTCGACCCGTTGCTTGGCGTCGTTCGCGGAGGCGCCATGTGCTGGTCGCTGCTCGACGGGAAGCTTCGAGACCTCGCGAACTGCCCGGGTGAGCTCCCCGTCCTTCCGGCCGAGGTAACGCGTTCGGACCACCTCGAGGGCAGCCTCGTCCCCCGCCGCGGCGATCTCGCCGAGCGCCCGGACCGCCAGCCCCATTGGGTCTGTCCCGGTGGTCATGCCCCTCCTGAAAATAGAGAACGCCCTCGTCCCCTCGGGACGAAGGCGCTGCCTCCGCGGAGCTCCGGTACTTCTCTCCGTCGTGGCCGTCTCGTTCGCGAGTTCGCCTAGTTGGCGTTGGCTCCGCTCTTCGTCATCGAGTCCTTCGCAAGCTCCGCGTAGTGCCGGAAGATCTTCGGATCGCGCACGGCCATGTCCGCCAGGACCTTGCGGTCGAGCTGGACGCCCGCGGTGCGAAGCGCCGACATGAGCCGGCTGTATGAAACGCCCGACTCGCGGGACGCCGCGTTGATCCGGGCGATCCAGAGCGCGCGGAACTGCTGCTTCCGAGCGCGGCGGTCACGGTACGCGTACGAGAGCGCGTGGATCGCGGCCTCGCGCGCGGGACGGACGAGCTTTCGCTTCGCCCCGCGGCGCCCTTCGGCCTCGGAGAGCAGCTTCTTGTGCTTCTTGTGGGCGGCGACACCGCGCTTCACACGTGACATGCGTTACCTCGTTCCAGCCGCGGCGCGGCTACTACAGATTCGGCAGGAGCTTGCGGACCAGCTTGAGGTCGCCCTTCGAGACGAGACCCTTCCCGGCGTGACGACGCTTGCGTGATCCGCTCTTGTGCGCGTTGAGGTGGCCCTTAAAGGCCTTCGCGCGGGTGATCTTGCCCGTGCCGGTGACGCCGAACCGCTTCTTGGCCCCGCTGTGGGTCTTCTGCTTCACGGCGTCCCCCTTCCCATCAGGCGGTCAACCGCCGTACAAGAAGTGTACGGGAACGGCGCACCCGTTAGGCGGGTCTGACCGGAGGGCGCGGTGTCGCGGCGGAGGCGGGCGATGGCGGCGGCGCCGCCGGGCGCGGTGCGGGCGCCGCTGTCGCCGGAGTGACGGGAGCGGGACGTGGGGCAGGCGTGCCGCCGCCCGGCTGCTGCGGCGGCGGTGGCGTGCCGGTCGCCCGCGGCGGGTTCTGCACCTGGACCGGGCGCACGGGGTTCATGACCATGATCATCTGGCGGCCTTCCAGGAGCGGCATTCGTTCGATGACGCCGTGCTCCTTCAGGCGCTCGCCCATCGAGAGAAGGAGCGTCCGCCCTCGGTCAGGGTGCGCGAGCTCACGGCCTCGGAAGCGGACGGTGATCTTCAGCTTGTCGCCTTCGTCGAGGAAACGGGCGGCGGCCTTCATCTTCGTCTCGATGTCGTGGTCGTCGATCTTCGGCGCCATCCGGATCTCCTTCCAGATGACGGCCTTCTGCTTCTTCTTCGCTTCCTTCAGCTTCTGCTGCTCGTCGAAGCGGTACTTGCCGTAGTCGCCGATCTTCGCGACGGGCGGCTGGGCATTCGGGGCGATCTCCATGAGGTCGAACCCTTCGCTCTGCGCGAGCGCGAGCGCACGCGGGGTCGGCACTACGCCGAGCGACTGCCCGTCAGCGCCGATGAGGCGGACGGTCGGGACGCGAATCCCATCGTTGATCCGGAGTTCCGCTATCGGCGGGACTCCTTACTGACGCTGCTCAGAGCGCGGGACCGGTGAAGTTGGTCAATCGCCAACAGGATATCACTGCGCGAGGAGTCGCTCGAGGTGCGCTTTCGCCGCAGCCCATTCCGGCTCCACGACCGAGAAGATGACCGAGGTCCGGTGGGTCCCGTCCGGCCGCAGGCGCTCGCTTCGCAGCTCGCCCTCGCGCTTCGCGCCGATGCGTGCGATGGCGTTCTGTGAGCGCTCATTCCGGATGTCGGTCTGGAGCCAGACGCGGATCGCTCCGTGCGAGAACGCGTGCGACAGGAGCAGGTACTTCGCCTCCGTGTTCACCGGAGTCCGGCGCGCGCCCTTGCCGTAGAAGGTGTAGCCGATCTCGAGCGAGCGCTGCGAGCGGTCGATGTGGGCGTACCGCGTCGAGCCGATGACCAGGCCGTCCGGCCGCTT
>JBKJTV010000075.1:0-2501 GCA_046589985.1 Candidatus Limnocylindria bacterium
TTCTACGCTAGCAATCCCTCACGGCTGTCCCGGAGTCTCTGCGTTGCCACTGCGCGTCCACTCGACCGATGGTCCCTTCAGGCGTCGCGTTGTGGATGCCATCGCCCACACGCGTCCGGGACGTACTCGGAGGCGCGCAAACGCGCGGCCGGATAAGGCGATCGTGCAGCGCCGTCGGAAAGCGCCTTCCGCCCCGCCGCCCCGGAATCTACCTTCACGATGCCGGCGCGCGTCTCGTTCCCGCCAGCCGGTCCGTCGTCGTCGCGCCCGAAGCTCAGCACCGCGAGGCCGGCGAGCACGAAGCCGGTCTGGTACGTGCTGTGGAGACCCAGGCCGCCGACGATGAGGAGGCCGAATGCGGTCGCCACGCTCGACCTTCCCGACCGTACCGCGCACGACAACGCGTAGGCGAGCATGCCGAACGCGAGGGCGTAGGCGGGGTCGGGAAGGTACCCGGCGAGACCAAGATTCCATAGCAGAAGGACCTTGGTGGTCGCCTCACCCATACGAAGCGCGATGAGCGTCGCGAGCGCGACCGCGATCCCCCACATCATGCTCGCGCGATCAGGGCGCCGCCGCAGGAGGAGCGGGGCCTCGACGCACCAGGCGAGCACAATGAGTTCGCCGATCGGCAGCAGCCAGGCGAAGTCCGCCGTGCTCGCGTTCTCGGTTGCGTTCGCTTGGAAGAGCGCGTATGCCGACGAGACGAGGAAGGCGCTGCCAAAGAGCAGCACGCTCGCGCGCCGCGCGGCTCCAGGCCGGGTGGCGCCCGCAAGCATGACGACCTCGACCGTGAGGACGCTGATCGGCGCGAGCAGCGCATCGCCGATGAGTCCGACCCGCGCGGCAAGGGCGGCGCCGAGGAAGAGGAGCAGCGAGGCCGCGGCGCCCAAGGCGGCCGGGGATGCGCGCTGCGCGAGCACCCAGGCGAGCCCGACAAGAGTCAGCAACAGGAGGACCGCCCCGAGGTAGTAGGCGAAGCGTCCGAGCTCCGCGACGACCAGGTAGGGCCCGCCGAGCGTTGCGATCCCCGGAATGTGCACGGCGGTGCGCGTGAGGAGGCGAAGGAGGAGCAGCTCCGCCGCGCCCGCGAGCGCGGTAACTCCGACCAGCCACCAGACGAGGTCCCCGCGGGACGCCGGAGCCTGCGCCGCGACACGGCCGGCAAGCGCGCGACCCGCCGCCAGCCCGCTCACGACCGCGGGCGCAGCTGCCGCACCGCCAGGGCGAGGCCGACGAGCAGAGCGAGCGCGAACGGCGCGACCGCGAGGAACCAGATGACCGGCGGGGTGCCCTGCTGGTCCGCAAGAGGCGGCGTGACGGACGTCCCGGAGAGAACGAGCCGCACGAACGAGGACACCGATTTCAGTCCGTTCCGGTCGCCCTTGCTGCCGTTCCACACCGCGAGCGCGAGGTCGGTCTGCGTGCCGACGCCGAAGGAGGGCTGGCCCGGACCTGGAGCGGAGAACGGACGCCGGAAGACCACCGCCCAGCCGGCGCCCTCGTACACGCCCTGTCCGCGCACCGTCTGCTCTGCGGCGGGGCCGAGGGTGCCGAAGCCGGTCGCGACGAGGTTCTGCACCGGTCCGGCGTCGATGACCGCGTACGGGTTCCCGGCCGCCCGCGCCGGATAGAGCGGCTTCACCGTCGTGGGCACCGCATCGACCGCGATGCGGGGAAAAGCGTCCGCGAGCGCTGCTTGCACGCCCCGTTCGCTGTCCGCGCGCCACTGCCAGATGTTCACGCCGGCGTCGGCCTGGCCCATGCAGACAGAGGGCACCGACGACGCCGCGGTCGCGGGGAACTGCAGCGCAACCGCGTCGGAGAACTGCTCCGTGCGGGCTGCGACATCGTC
The DNA here is from genome assembly GCA_046589985.1 of Candidatus Limnocylindria bacterium. Lineage (GTDB taxonomy): Bacteria > Chloroflexota > Limnocylindria > P2-11E > P2-11E > JACDAF01. Next base: position 1,856 of record JBKJTV010000075.1, read on the forward strand.
GCGCGTGAGGTCTTGCCAGCTGACCCGGATGTAGAGCGCCCGCTCGTGCATGACCGCACGTACGCCGAGCCTCGGGACGCCGGGCGCCCCCTGCGGATAGGTCATTCCCTGCGCGCTCAGCGGTACCTCCAGCGGAGCGATCTGCGACCAGACCGGTGCGTCCGGATCGAGACCCGGGTCGGCCTTCACCAGCCACACCTTCACCTCCGCCGTCTGGGAGACGGCGGGATTCGCCCCGAGCACCTGGAGCGCGACGGCGACGAGCAGCACGCAGGCGCCGACGATCCAGCGTGGCCGGCGTGACGGTGTCACGATGGCATCCGCTCGAGCGGACACGCTGCGGTGCCTTCGTCCGCATCGATCTCGTCGCGCGTGAGCGCGGGCGGGGGCTCGCCGACGGGCTCGGACGGTGTGATTCGCCGCGCGTTCATGTCGGAGGCGAGCCAGACGGCGAGCAGTTCGCCCGTCGCGCGGTAGCAGGGATGGGTCGCGAGGCGCTGCAGACGCTCTCCGAAGGCACGGCCCCACCCACCCAGGTGATCGCGAAGGAAGGCATCTTGGGTGCTGCGGCAGACCGCCACCTCCCTGCGCCCCAGCTCGGCGAGCGCGTGGGCTTCCTTGCGCGCTACCACTGCCATGAACTCCA
>JBKJTV010000179.1:0-12558 GCA_046589985.1 Candidatus Limnocylindria bacterium
CCCTGGAGGACGACGAGAAGCGCCAGCAGCCCGAGCACCCGCCAGCGCGACCCGCTGGTGAGGCGCCAGGACCGGATGAGTGCCTGGACCGGACCGGTACCTTCGACGGTCGCGATGACCGGAACGAGCATCAACGAAGTGATGAGGAAGAAGAACACGAAGATCGCCGCGAAGACTGCGACGACCAGGACGACCGCCTGCTGCGTCACCGCGGCGGCAAGGATGATGGCGGTCGGAACGATGATGAGCCCGAGAAAGGCGAGGATGCCGGCGAAGATGAGCCGCGGGCTCGCACGCAGGCCGACGCGCAACGACTGACCGATCGTCGTCTCGCGGCCGTGGTAGCGCTCCGACGCGGCGTGGACGAGTGCCGCGCTTTGCACGCTGAAGACGACGATCGCGATGAGCACGAACAAGAGCGAGAAGGTGCCCACCGCGCCGAGGAGCGCGGGATCGAATTGGGACACATCGACGTTGGGGTCGAGGCCGGTCGCGAACCCTGCGAACGATCCGGCGAAGCCGACGCCGAGCAGCGCGAGGACGATGGCGAGGACGAGGTATGGGATCGCGGACACGACGAGGAAGAGCAGCGGCCGCGACCGATAGATGCCGAAGACCCGATCGACGATGTCGCCGATCCCGAGCGGGCGGAGGATCGGAGCCTGCTCCACGCTCAGGAGGTCTCGCCCAGACCGAGGCGCTCGTACAGGCGCGCGAGCGGCCGCGGGGCCCACCAGTTCCGGTCACCGAGCAGCCTCATCGTGGCGGGGACGACGAGTGCCCGGACGAGCGTCGCGTCGATCGCGACCGCGAGCGCCATCCCGAGCCCGATCGCCTTGATGATGACGACGTCCGCGAGGGCGAATGCGCCGAACACAGCGATCATGATCGCGGCGGCGCCGGTGATGAGCCGCCCGCTCTTCTCGAGCCCTTCGGCGACCGCGCGCGTGTTATCGCCGGTGCGGCGGTACTCCTCCTGGATGCGGGACAGCAGCAGCACCTCGTAGTCCATCGAGAGCCCGAAGACGATGCAGAACATGATCACGGGCAGGGTCGGATCGAGCGGCGCGGGCGTGAAGCCGCCCAGGAGCGGCGCAAGGTTGCCCTGCTGGAAGATCCACACGAGCGCGCCGAACGACGTCGAGATCGACAGCAGATTCATGATGACGGCCTTCAGCGGGAGGACGAGAGAACCCAGCAGCAGGAAGAGCACGAGGTATGTCGCAAGCATGATCCAGGCGATCGCGAACGGGGTGCGGTCGAGGATGAACGCCACGACGTCGATATCGAATGCCGTGAGCCCGGTGACGAGCATCTCCGTGCCTGGCGGATCGCTCTCGGCGCGGATCGCCTTCACCAGGGCCTGCGCCTCGAGGGTGGACTTCTCCCGGACCGTCAGCACGGAGATCACCACGATGTGGTCGCCGGTCGTCTGGCGCAGCGAGAGCTGGAGCGGCGCGGGTAGCGCTTCCCGCGCTCCGGAGTACATCGCCTGGTACTCGGCGACACCGAGCCGGCGTCCGCCCGTGAGCCTCGGGTCCGCGTTGAAGAGGCTCTCGACACGCAGGACATCGGGCAGCTTCTCGAGCCGCGACACGAGCGCCACGAGGTCCGCGACGTGCTCACGCGAGAGCGGTGACCCGTCCGCGTAGCGGACGACGACCGTGATCCGATTCTTGTCCTGCTCCGGGAACTCGCGGACGAGCGTGTCATAGCCGCGTCGGGACTCGGCGTGCGGCGGGAGCATCGTCACATCGCCGTTCGCCATGCGGATCGAGAGGAACGGCGATGCCGTGACCGCGATGAACAGCAGGACCGGGACGAGCACCGCGATCGGGCGCTTCATCACGCCCATTGCGATCGAGTGCCAGATCCCGCGACCGCCCCGCCCGCGCGGTAGCGGTAGGCGCCAGCGGTCGACGCGAGGGCCGAGCACGGCGAGGAGCGCCGGGAGGAAGGTGAGCCCGTAGAGGACCGCGAGCGCGACGACGATCGCGCCGGAGAGACCCATCGACGACAGGAAGGTGCCCTGGAAGAAGAGCAGACCTGAGAGCCCGATCGCGACTGTGAGGCCGGAGAAGGCGATCGCGCGACCTGCGGTCGACATCGCCTTCTGCACTGCGCCATCGACGGTCGCGCCGCGCCGCAGCTCCTCGCGGAAGCGATTGACGATGAACAGCGAGTAGTCGATCGCGACGCCGAGCCCGATGAGCGTGACGATGTTCAGCGCGTACTGCGAGACATCGGTCACGCGCGAGACCAGGAACGTTCCGGCAAGTCCGCCGACGACGGCGAGGATGCCGACGCCGAGCGGCAGGAGCGCGGCAACGACGGTGCCGAACACGATGACGAGGAGCAGGAGCGCAAGCGGCAGCGAGACGATCTCCGCGCGCTGAAGATCTGCCTCGAGGATGCGATTGAAGTCCTCGGTGATCGCGATGTTGCCCGTCCCGGTGACCGTGAGCGTGTCGGAGCGGATGTTTTGGCGAAGCTCCGGGTAGTACTTCGTCGCGGCGGCGACGTTGTCGTTCACCGAGACGACCGCGAACGCCTTCTTGCCGTCGCTCGAGATGAGGTCCGCGCTGGGCGGCGTCACGTCGTAGGGTGTTCGCACGCTTGCGACGCGCGGGTCGCGCTTCACCGGGTCGAGCGCTGACTCGAGGGCCGCGCGGAATGCTGCGTCGGTCGCGGTGAGTGAATCACTTGCGAAGATCAGGCTGAACGATGACCCGCTCGCGCGCGGGAGCTCGTCCTTCAGCAGCCGGAACGCGCGCCCGGACTCGGAGGTCTCGATGATCCCGGCACCCGCGAGCTCCCCGCCCTGCGCGAGGACCGCGATCGACACCGCGAGGAGCGCGCTGGAGATGCCGAGCGTCGCCCAGCGCCAGCGGTACACGAAATGGCCCCAGGCAGCGAACACGTTGTGGCCTCAGTTTGAGGCTCAGCCGAGTCGCCCGTTCGAGCGCTGCGACAATAGCCGTGACGGGGTGTGGCGCAGCCCGGTAGCGCGCTGCTTTTGGGAAGCAGAGGCCGCCCGTTCGAATCGGGCCACCCCGACCGCGCCCTACGGCAGGAGCTGGAACGCGACAGCCCGCGAGACTCCGCCTGCCGTGATCCGTAGCGCGTACGGGCCAGGCACCATCGTCTGATCCGTCGCGAGCGTCGTCCGCGCGACGCCGTCCGGCCCCACGACCCCTGACTGGACCGGGGTGCTCTGGAACCCGGTGGAGTCCGAGTAGCTCTGCACGAAGACCGCACCCACCGGAAGGCCCCCGAGCGCGAACCGGAAGATGGTGCCGCGCGCGCCCGCCCCCGGCGTGACCTGCGAGATCGGCGCCGCGGTGGGCACCGGTGTCGGCGCGACGGTCGGACGTGCGGTCACGACCGGGCCAGGCGTGCCGACGGGGCCGCTGGAGGGCGCTGCCGTCGGCTCTGACGCCGCCGCGGACGCCGCCGCGGACGCAGTCACGGTCGGCGTGACCGCTGCGACGGGCGGCCTCGTTGAGGTGCCCGGCGGCGCCGATGCCGCAGGGTCGCCCGAGGGCGCGAGCAACGTCATCGCACCAGCACCCGCGAGGAGCAGGAGCACGAGCGCCGCGCCGACGAACACGAGCGGACCGCGGCCCGAGCGTCCCTTCAATGGCACGGTGACCGGCGCGACCGGGAGCACGACGGTCGAACGCTGCCTCGCCTTGCGCACCAGCGCCGCGATCTCCCCGGGCTGCGGTCGAGCGCCCGGCTGCTTCGCGAGCATCTTGCCAAGGACCTCGTTCCAGCCGACCGCGTCATCCCCCGGTACCGTCGGGATGGGCTCGTTCTGGTGCGCCTCGCGCAGGACGTGGGCGGAGCCGAAGTACGGCGGGGCCCCGGTCATGAGCGCGAACAGGACGCACCCGAGCGAGTACACATCGGCCTTGATGTCGCCGGCGCCGTCGAAGGCCTCCGGCGCCGTGAAGCGCGGGTCGTTCGGTGGCACGCTGTCGGAGCGGGCAGCTGCGTATGACGCGCGCAGCGCGTCGAGGCCGAGCACGGCGATGCGGCGGTTCTGGTGGAAGAGCGTGCGCGGATTGATCGCACGATGCGCGAGGCCGACCTTCCCGATGACCTCGAGCGCGACGGCCGTCTCGATCGCGACGGAGTCGACGAGGCCCGGGTCCCGGCCGCGGCGGACCGCGGCTGCGAGCGGCTCGCCATGGCGGTCATACACGATCCAGCCAGGCTGGGACGTGACGTCCCACTCCACGGGACGACCGGGGACCCCGGCGTCGGAGAGCGCGCGCGCACCCTTTTCGAGCGCCTCAGCGAGTGCAGCGAGCTCCTGATCGCTCCGCGCGAGCACCTGGACGAACACGAGCGCGCCTGTCGCGCGCACAGTTGCCGCGAAGATGCGCGATGAGGCGAGCTCCGCGACCTCCGCCCCGAGCTCGTATCGTTCTTCGGGGTCGCTCACAGGGTCACCCGGTCCGTCACGCCGTACATCCCACTCCTCGCGCGCGAGCGCCAGCATCCGCCTCGCAGAACGTACCCAACCTCAGCCGCGTTGTGCTGCCCCGTTCGGCGGTACTTCTGTTGCACCGGCATAGGACCCACGTACTGGTACGGTCGGTCCACGGCGGCGCGAGTGTCGCACAGTCGTCGGCGTTCGCACCGTTCTGCGACGGCGATTCCATGCGACGAGAGGCGAGCTGCTGCGGGACCTCGGACGGCCGGAGGAAGCGCGGACCGCGGATGCACGCGCGCTCGAGCTCACCTCGAATCCCGCGGAGCGCGAGCTCCTGCTAGCGCGGCTCGCCACCTAGCCGCGCCCGCAGCTTCGCGCAGGCGAGCCCACGGTGGGAGAGGCGATCCTTCTCGTCGTGCGGCAGCTCGGCCATCGTGCGGCCGTCGCCCGCGATGACGAACACGGGGTCGTAGCCGAAGCCGCTGGCGCCGGACGGCGCGCGCGCGATCTCGCCCTGGACCTCGCCGTCGAAGGTCTCCGTGCCGCCTTCAGGCAGAGCGAGCGCGACGACGCAGACGAACCGCGCGCGTCGGTCGTTCACACCGTCGAGGAGTCCAAGGAGCATCGCGTTCCGGCGCCGGGCGGGGACGTCCTCGCCGAAGTACCGACGACTCCGAACGCCGGGCGCGCCGCCGAGGGCGTCGACCTCGAGGCCCGAGTCGTCCGCGACGGTGGCGATGCCGGTCGCCCGGAGGTACGCCTCGGCCTTGTGCACGGCGTTCTCCCGGTAGCTGGGCGCGTCCTCGGCGGGCTCGGCTGGCCGCTCGCCGAGGTCGTCGAGGGAAACGATCTCGAGGTCGAGTCCCGCGAGGATGCGGCGGAGCTCCGCGATCTTGCCCCCATTCGCCGTGCCCAGGAGCAGGCGAAGCGTCAAATGGTGCGGAGCGCCTGCCGCTGGTGCTCGAAGAGCTCCTCGATGCCGACCATCGCGAGCTCGAGGATCCGATCGAAGTCCGCGCGCGAGAACGGCCGCGCCTCGGCGGTGCCTTGGACCTCGACGAGCTCGCCCTCGGACGTCGCGACGACGTTCACGTCCGCGTCGGCGATCGAGTCCTCGGTGTATTCGAGGTCGAGGAGCAGCTCGCCTCTCACAAAGCCGGCGGAGACAGCGGCGACCTGACGCCGAAGCGGCGTCGGCGAGATCTTGCGCAGCGCATGTGCGAGCGCGACGTATCCGCCGGTGATCGCGGCCGTACGCGTCCCGCCATCCGCCTGGATGACCTCGCAGTCGATCTGGACGCTCCGCGGTCCGAGCTTCTTCAGATCCACGGCGGTGCGGAGCGCGCGGCCGACGAGGCGCTGGATCTCGAACGTGCGGCCGCCGGGCCGGCCGACGATGCTCTCGCGCTGGCTGCGCTCAGGCGTCGAGCGCGGCAGCATCGCGTACTCCGCGGTCACCCAGCCCTGGTCACGGTCCTGCATCCAGCGCGGCAGCTTCTCCTCGATCGTCGCGAGGCAGAGCACGACCGTATCGCCGAAGGAGATGCGCGCGGAGCCTTCCGCGAACTTCGACACGCCCACCTCGATCGTGACCGGCCGGATCGCGTTCGAGGCGCGACCTCCGGCTCGCCCGTCGGGTGTCGTCATGCCGTGCCTTCCCAGACCTGTCGCATCTCGGCCGCAGAGTACGACGACAGGTCGCGGCCGGCGGCACGCGCGCGCTCCTCGACCTGACGTACCCGGGCCTGAAAGCGGAGATTGGCCGCGCGAAGGGCGTCCTCCGCCTCGAGGCCCTGCTCCCGGGCGAGTGCTGCGAGGTCGAAGAGCAGCTCTCCGAGCGCCGCCGCGTCGTCGACGTCGAGGGGCAGATCGATGCGCGCAGGCGCGATGCCGATCCGCGCCGCGCGCTCGAGCAGCCGCTCCGCCGTGTAGAGCGCGGGCAGCGTGGGCGGGATGCCGTCGAAGATCGAGGCCTCCGGCGTGCCCTTGTCCGCGCGCTCCTCGCGCTTGATGCGCTCCCACTGCTCCAGTAGGTCGCCCGCGAGCTCGGCGCCGGCGAAGACGTGCGGGTGCCGCCGGACGAGCTTCTCACCGACGGCGCTCGCGACGGCCGCGAGATCGAATGCGCCCTCTTCCGTGGCCAGCTGAGCGTGGATCACGATGTGGAAGAGAAGGTCGCCGAGCTCCTCGCGCAACGCAGCGGCGTCGCCTGCGTCGATGGCAGCCATGACCTCGTAGGCCTCCTCGAGCAGGAGCGGCCGCAGGGTCGCATGCGTCTGCTCCCGGTCCCAGGGGCACCCGCCAGGTGAGCGGAGCCGCGCGGCGATCTGTGCGAGCAGCTCGACCGAACCTGCGACGTCCGTCGGCCACCCGGCCTTCAGCCGCTCGAGGAGCTCCTCGTCGCTAATCGAACTCGTAGCCGGGCAGGAGCCGCTTCGCACCGTGCCCGCGCTTCTCCCGCTCGAGCCAATTCGAGAAGGCGTTCTGCTTGATCGTCGTCTTCTGCTCGTCGGTGATGGCGCGCGCGGGGTCCTTCTCGATGACGCGATAGAAGGTGGTCTGACGTGTCGTCGAGAACTGCCGGCTATTGGTACCGCTACCGAGGACGAACAGCTCATCCTCCGCCCGAATGTCCGTGAGCATGCTGCGGGCGAACCAGCCGGCATCCCCGCCCGCCTCCGCGCTCGCAGCCGATGAGTGCTTCTTCGCGAGGAGCGAGAAGTCCTCGCCCTTCTCGAGCGCGGTGGTCACTTCGGAGATCTTCCGCAGGCCCTCGGTGAACGCACCGATATCGCCACCCGACGGCGGCGGGGTCTCGATCGTGATGAGGGCGAGGTGGATCTGCTCGGTCGGCGACTTGAGCGCAGCCTCCTCGGCGCGCTTGGCGAACTCCTCGCGTAGGAGGTCAAGCCGGACGTGTGCCCTGATGTCCTCGGTGCTGTAGCCGGATTTCGTGTAGCGCTGCACGACCTCGCTCGTCTCCGGCGCCCTGCGCTCCTGGACCTGGATGATGTGGTAGCCGAAGGACGACTTCACGGGCTCTCCGACCTCGCCGATCGCGAGCTTGGTCGCCGCCTCCTCGAACTCCTTCACGAACTGGCCCTTGCCCACGAAGCCGAGCTCGCCGCCACTGTCGGCGGACCCGGTGTCAGCCGACTTCTCCTTGGCGACCTTGTTCCAGAGCTCCTGATCCATCGGCGCGGCCCGCAGCTGGGCTGCGACCTCCCGGCCCTTCGCGAGCGCGGCCTTGTCGGCAGCCTCCTTGTCGGTGGCCTCCTTGTCCGCCTCGACGAGGACGTGCCGCGCGCGGTACTGCGAGAAGTCGACCGCGAAGCGCGCGTCGATCGCATCGGGAGCGATCGTCACCCCCGCCTCGCGAGCCGCGAGCTCGAGGGCCTCGAACTCTATGAGCTTGTCGAGCGTGATCCGCTCGTACTCGGCCTTCTGCGTCGCGATCCGCGAGTCGTTCTCGAACTCCTTCGGGACGCCGAAGTCGACGTAGAACTTCACGAGCTGGTAGCCGTACTCACGCTGGAAGTCGCGCATCGGCACGAGCTGGCCCGCATAGGTGACCGCGGGCTTCAGATTCGCCGCGTAGTGGCGGTCGGCGGCCGCCCAGGCCGCGAGACCGAGCACGAAGAAGAGGACGGCGCCGAATGACGTGAGGACGATGGCCTGCTGCCGCCGCTCGCGCTGCCAGCGCGCGAGCCGCTGCCGTTGTGTCAGCCGGGGCATCGGGATGCGTCGTGCCACTCCTGTACGGACTCCCCTCAAGAAAGCGGCCCGGCGATGCGGGCCCAAGCAGCACAATTCTAGGGGGTGAAGAGCGTCGCACTCGTCATCGTGCTGTTGCTCGCCGGATGCGGCCGGAGCGGGGTCGAGGGAGGCGGAGTCTTACGCGAGCCGGGCTCGTCGACAGCGCACCCGACCGGCAGCACACGGACGAGCGAGCCGGCGAGCGGGAGACCCGCCGACCGAGGCAACGCCGCTCCGGCCACAGCCGGCGGCGGAGGATCTCGAGTCGAGCTGTTCGATGCGCACATTCACTATTCGCAGGACGCCTGGGCCCTGTACTCGCCGGAGCGTGTCGTGGAGATCTTGCGAGCGGCCGGGATCAGGCGCGCGCTCGTCAGCAGCACGCCTGATACGGGCACGCAGCGGCTCTACGCGCTGGCGCGTGAGCTCGTCGTGCCCATCCTCCGTCCGTACCGGACACGTGACGACGTCGCCGGGCACGAGAGGACTCGCGCCTGGCTCGCGCAGCTGCCGCCTGAGGTCGCACTCCGCATCGCGACCGGCAATGCCGAGCGACTCTTCGGCGAGCCGCGCTGACGTCCAGGCGCCGAGCGCTCAGGACACCGCCCGGTAGAGCGCGAGCGTATCGGCCGCGGCGCGGTCCCACGAGAACTCCGCCGCACGCGGCCGCGCCCGCGCGCGCAGCGACGTCGCGAGTGCCTCGTCGCCGAGGAAGTGGACGAGGGCGTCGCCGAGCGCGTCCGCGTCACCTTCGTCGACGAGGAGCCCCGCGTCGGCGACGACCTCCGCGACCGCACCGGCGCGATATGCGACGACGGGTGTGCCGGCGGCGAGCGACTCGAGCGGCGTGAGACCGAAGCCCTCCAGAAGGGAGGCGTGGAGGAGGCACTCGGCGCCCGCGTAGAGCGTCGCGAGCATGGCGTCGTCGACGTGGCCCGTCACGACGACCTTGTCGCGAGCAGCACCGGCACGCGCCAGCGCCGCGTTCAGGAACGACGCGAGCTTGCCGAGCTGGCCGACGATGACGAGCCGCAGCTCGGGATCCTGCTCCCCGCCCCGCGCGAAGGCGCCGAGGAGTGCGTCCATGTTCTTGCGCGGGTCGAACTGGCCGACGTACAGGACGTAGCGCGCGACCCCGAAGCGCTCGCGCACGACGCGCTGCGCCTCCAGGCGCGGCGGCGGCGCGAAATCGGTGTCGACGGCTTCGGGGATCACGTGCACGCGCTCCTCGGGAACGCGCAGGCGCGCGACGACGTCCTCCTTCGTCGCGCGCGAGGGCGCGATGATCGCGTCCGCGCGGGCCGCAAGCGCGTACTGCCAGCGGTGCCCGGCGTTCGCCCAGGGCGTGCGGAGGTAGTGCTCCGGCCAGCGCAGCGGTGCGAGGTCATGCACCGTGACGACGGCGGCATATGAGCGGATCGCAGGGAGCGAGAGCTGCACCGAGTGGTAGACCCGCGGCCGCGCGAAGGGAAGCTCGAGTGGCAGCAGGACCGGGTCGAACGCGAGCATCGACAGCTCGGGGCGCCGGAGCCGCAGCGTCGGGAGATCGCGGTGCGGCGGGAGCGGCTGCGGGTCGGCCGCCGGGAAGTTCCGCAGGCGGAGGAGCGTCCACTCGATATCAGCCGGCCGTGCGCGCGCGAAGGCCGCGAGCAGGTTGCGCGAGTAGCGGCCGATGCCCCTGACGCGCGCGACCGTCTGCAGATGACGCGCATCGAACAGGACCCGCACCGGCCTAAAGTACGTGGCGCCCGTGATCTCCATCGTCGTCCCCACCTACAACGAGGCCGCGTCGCTCCCGATCCTGGCCGAGCGTCTCGGCCTGGCGCTGAGCGGCCGCGAGTGGGAGCTCGTCGTCGTCGACGATGGCTCGCCCGACGGGACCGCCGACATCGCCGAGGGGCTCGCACAGCGGCTGCCCGTCCGCGTCGTGCGGCGGGCCGCAAAGGCCGGCCTCGCGTCAGCGGTCATGGCCGGCTTCCGCGAGGCACGCGGTGACCTCCTCCTCGTCATGGACGCGGACCTCTCGCACCCGCCAGAAGTCGTGCCGGCACTCGTCGACGCGATCGTTGCCGGCGCGGACCTCGCGGTCGGGAGCCGCTACGTGCGCGGCGGCGGCACGCTCGACTGGCCGTTCCGGCGGAGGCTCGTGTCGCGGGTCGCCTGCCTGCTCGGCAACGTCCTCGTGCCCGTCCGCGACGCGACGAGCGGGTTCTTCGCCCTTCGCCGCAGCGCGATCGAGGGAGTGCGCCTGAACGCGATCGGCTTCAAGATCGGCTTCGAGGTGATCGCGCGCGGCCATTTTGCGAAGATCGTCGAGGTCCCGTACGTGTTCCGCGACCGCGAGCACGGCGCGTCGAAGTTCGGCCGGCAAGAGGTCGCGCAGTACCTCGTGCAGCTCGGGCAGGTCGCACGAGACAAGGCACTCCGGAGGATCTGAGATGAAGGCAGCCGACCTCGCGCTGCGGCCGACGACGCCCGGCGACGCCCGGTTCGCCGCGGACCTCGAGACCGCTGTCCGGCCCGACGATCCACAGGACCCTGTCGCGTACGCGCACTACTGGGCGACGACTGACTCGATGACGGTCATCGAGCGCTTCATCGGCGCACTCGGCGGGGAGCGCGTCGCATACGCGCAGCAGCGCCATACGAAGTGGGAGCACACACCGGACCGCTTCGGCCGCATCGGCGGCGACCTGCTCCCGGCGCACCGCACGCCCGAGCGCCTCGACGCGCTCTTCGCCGCGATGGAGGACCGCTCGCGCGCCGACGGGACCGCCACCTTCACGGCGTGGACCTGGGAGGACGACGCGCTCAAGCTTGGTGTCCTCCAGGGTCGCGGCTACACCGAGGAACGCCGCGAGCGCTTCTGGGAGCTCGACCTCGTTGCGCAGCGCGAGCGTCTCGAGCGGATGGCACAGGAGTCGCGGCAGCGGATGCGCGAGCAGGGCATCGCCGTGCTCACCATCGATCGCGACACCGACCCCGACAAGTGGCACAAGCTCTGGCGCGTGAGCGAGGAGGCGGGACACGACGTGCCGTCGACCGTGCCCCACGTCGAGGGCACGTTCGAAGACTTCAGGCAGTGGATGCGCTCTCCCGGTCTCCATGAGGACCGCACCTGGATCGCGCGCGAAGGTGACGCGATCCGCGGCGTCTCGATCCTCTCCTACCCGCGCGAGCGAGGGGTCGTGCAGACCGACTGGACGGGGATGGCCCGGGCGGCGCGCGGCAACGGCATCGCCCGGGCTCTGAAATGCGAAACGGTCATGCAGGCGATCGCGCTCGGCGTCGACCGGGTGCGCACGGACAACGACAGCACGAACGCGCCGATCCTCCACCTGAACGAGGTCATGGGCTACCGCCGGCGCGCGGACATGATCCAGCTGATGCGGGCCGCGACAGGACCCGCCTAGCGCCGGCCCAGGATCACGACGTGGACCGGCGTGATCTCGACCGTCTCGACCTCGTGCAGTCCGGCCTCCTCGAGGAGCTTGACGAACGTGGAGGTCGGGAGCAGTTGGTCCCCGATCGAGGCCTCGAAGTACTGGATGGCGGCCATCACGCGGGCGGGTGGCGTGCGCAGCGCCGTCACGTCCGGCGGGAACGGGAACTCCGACACCACCAGGCGGCCACCGGGGCGGAGCGCGCGATGCATCGACGCGACGGTGCGGCGGAGGTCGCGTGCCTCGTGGAGGGAGATGTTGATCAGGGCGACGTCCGCAACCTCCGACTCGTCGTAATCCTCGAACGTCGAGCGGACGAACCGGGCACGGTCCGCGAGGCCCGCCTGCGCGAAGGCGTCACGCGCCCGGCCGAGCGAGTGCTCGTCCCCGTCGGTGCCGATGAACCTCGCGGCGGGGAACCGCTGCGCCAGGCGGAGAAGGCCCGCGCCGTAGCCGACACCCACCTCGAGGAGCGTGCCGCCGCCCTCGAGCGTCTGCCGCAAGTCCTGCCGGCCGTCGAAGAACGCGAGCAGGCGCGAGTAGAACGAGCGGGTGCTCTCCGCGACTCCGTCCACGAACTCGCGCGGCGCGGTGTCCCACCAGATGCGCTCGCCGGTCCGCGTCCGCTCCCGCAGGGCGGCCAGCACATCGCGGAGCGCGGTCATGACCATTGCCGTGCCGCCCGCGTAGGCCGGATGGTCGCGATCGAGCAGCAACGCCGCCATCGCCGGCGGAAGGACGTACCGGCCGTCGGCGAGATCGAGCAGCTCGGCGGCGTAAGCGTTGCGGCACCACACGTCCACGTACGTCGCGTCGGCTTCGAGCCGGCGCGCGAGCTCCGCCGATGTGAGACCCGCGGGGGCATCCCGCAGCGCGGCGAAGAGGCCGACGCGCACGCCGAGGTCCATCGTCCAGGTC
>JBKJTV010000287.1:0-8302 GCA_046589985.1 Candidatus Limnocylindria bacterium
ATGGTGAAGGATCCACGCTCGCCATACCGGCCGGGCCGGCGCGGCATGGAGTGGCTGAAGGTGAAGCGCGCGCTCCGCACGCTTGACGTCGTCGTGACCGCGGTCGAGTGGGGCCACGGGAAGCGCAAGGACGTGCTCTCCGATTACACCTTCGCTGTCCGCGACGGCGAACGACTGCGCAACATCGGCAAGGCGTACTCGGGACTCACCGACCGCGAGATCGCGGAGCTGACCACGTTCTTCAAGGCGCACACCCTGCGCGATCTCGGACGCGCACGGCTCGTCGAGCCGAACACGGTGATCGAGGTCGCGTTCGACCAGGTGCAGGCGAGCGATCGCCACGACTCCGGCTTCGCGCTGCGGTTCCCACGCATCGTCCGCCTCCGCCCGGACAAGCCGGTCAGCGACATCGACACGCTCGAGACCGTCCGCCGGATCGCGGCAGGAGAGGCTTAGCCGCCGCATACTCGCCTTCGGTATGGCGGCACCCGGCCACGCAGAGCAGCTCGCGACGCTGCTCGATCTCCAGCGCGAGCTCGCGCTCGAGACCGATGTGGACGTCGTGCTTCGACGAATCGCCGAAACGGCGTCCGGGATCCTCGACGCAGAGCGCGCGACCCTCTTCGTTATCGATGAAGGTCGCGCGGAGCTGTGGTCCCGGGTCCTGACAGACGCCGAGATCAGCGAGATCCGGCTGCCGCTCGACGGACAGGGCCTCGCGACGGAGGTGGCGCGCGGCGGCGGTCCGCTCCGCGTCGACCATCCCTACGACGACCCGCGGTTCGATCCGAGCGTCGATGCCCGGACCGGCTACCGGACGCGCTCCGTGCTCGTCCTCCCGATCGACGCGCGGGACCGCCGGCGCCTCGGCGTGCTGCAGGTCGTCAACCGGCGGACCGGCGAGTTCAACGAGGACGACGAGCGTCTCGGCCTTGCCCTCGCGGGCGCGGCGAGCATCGCTCTCGAGTACGTCCAGCTGAACGAGGAGCTCGCGAACGAGCGGCTCCGCGTGGTGAAGGTCGCCGAGGAGACCCGACACCGGCTCGCGCGTGAGCTGCACGACGGCGTCGCGCAGGCGCTGGCGAACGCCGCGATGGGGATCGAGATCGCGCAACGCCGCGGGCGGACCGATCCGGCGGGCGCGCTCGAAGAGCTCGGACCGATGCGCGAGCGACTGCTCGCGTCGCAGCGCGAGATGCGCGACATCCTCTTCGCGCTGCGGCCGGTCGTGCTCGAGCAGGGCGGGCTCGGGGCCGCCGTCCGGGCGCTCGCCGAGCGCGCGGATGGCACGAACGGGACGCGCGTGCATCCGCGGAACGTGCAGACCACGCAGCGTCTCCGCTCCGAGGTCGAAGCGGGCGCGTTCACCGTCATCCGCGAAGCAGTGAACAACGCGATCAAGACCGGCCGCGCGCCGCACGTGAACATCGACGTCATGGACGAGGCCGGCTCGCTCACCGCCGTCGTGGAGGACGACGGGGCGGGCTTCGACGTCGCCGCCACGCTCGCGAACTACGCGGAGCGCGGCAGCCTCGGCCTCCTCCAGATGCGCGAATCTGCGCGCCTCATCGGAGCGCGCCTGGTCATCGACTCGAGCCCCGGTCAAGGCACGCGCGTGCGCCTGCGGGTACCCACGGAGGGTCGGACCGTTGGCTGAGCGGCGCCGCGCACCCGGACGCCGCAGGGAAGACGCTGCTGCAGGCGGGGCTTACGCCGAGGCGTTCATCGCGCTCACCGACGGCGTGGTCATCAGCGACGCCGACGGGACGATCCTCAGTGCGAACCCCGCGGCCTACCGCCTCCTCGGCGAGGATGAGCTGGTGGGCGCGCGCTTCGACGATCTCCTCTACGTGAGCGGCGCGACGACGGTGCAGGACACCGACGGGCACATGATCCGTCGCGCATGGTTCCCCCGGGAGGATCGCATGGGCGTGCTCGAGCTCGTCTCGACCCCGATCGGCACGCCGCCCACCGCTCGCATCCACACGGTCCGGGACGTCACCGCGCAGGCCGAGCTCCTGCGCCTCAAGGAGGACTTCCTCCTCGAGGTCGCGCACGAGCTGCGCACGCCGATCGCCGCGATGTCCGCGTCCCTTGACCTGCTGCACCAGGACGCGCTCTCGATGCCGCGCGACGAGCTCGAGCTCATGGTGAACACGCTCCGCCGCAGCGCGTACCGGCTCGAGCACCTCGGCGAGAACCTTCTCGACGCCGGCAGCATCGAGGCGGGGACGTTCCAGGTCCGCCTCGTCGGAACGAGCCTCGAGCGCTCGCTGCACGACAGCCTGCTCTTCGTGCGGCCACTCTGTAACGTGAAGTCACAGCGCATCGAGCTCGACCTCGGCGACGGAACTGATCGGATCGTCGCCGATCCACGCCGCACCGCGCAGGTGTTCTCCAACCTCATCGTGAACGCGAGCAAATACTCACCGGAGGGCACGACGGTCCACGTTTCGGCCGCCGCCGAGGAGGGCTACGTACGCGTGACCGTACGGGACGAGGGACCAGGCATCCCCCTCGAGGAGCAGTCGCGACTCTTCCAGCGTTTCTTCCGCTCGCGAGAGGTCCGCGACGCGGCCGGCGGTCTCGGGCTCGGCCTGACGATCTGCCGCGCGATCGTCCGCGCGCAGGGGGGCGATATCGACCTCGAAAGCACACCGGGGGTCGGCACGTCCGTACACTTCACGCTGCCCAAGGGGCGCGAGCTCGCTGAGGAGGCTGCGGACCGGTGAAGCTCCTCGTCGTCGATGACGACCGTGACCTCGTCGAGTTGCTCGACTACGCGCTGCGACGGGAAGGCTACGAAGTGACGCGGGCCTACGACGGTGAGGCCGCACTCGAGGCCGTCCGCAGGGATCGTCCCGACCTCGTCGTGCTCGACATCAACCTCCCGAAGCTGGCGGGCTTTGTGGTGCTCGAGCGGATCCGGCATCTCGATGAGCACGTCGCGGTGATCATGTTGTCAGCCCGCGGAGACGAGAACGACATCCTGCGCGGCCTGCAGCTGGGCGCGGACGACTACCTCACGAAGCCTTTCCGGCCGAAAGAGCTCGTCGCGCGCGCGAAAGCGATCCTCCGCCGCGCCGTGAAGACACGCGGTCGCCCCGCGCCGGCGGTGTACCGCACCGGAGACATCGTCCTGGACGAGGCGACGCACCAGGTGACGGCGGCCGACGTGCCCGTCCACCTTTCGCCGACCGAGTTCAAGCTCCTGCGGCACTTCATGGCGAACGCGGGTCGGGTGCTCACGCAGGAGGAGATCCTCGAGGGAGTCTGGGGCTACGACGCGGATGTCGGTGGCGACCTCGTAAAGCTGAACGTGAGCCGGCTCCGCCGCAAGCTCACGTCCGATGGTCAGCCCCGCGAGGTCATCCAGACCGTGCCGGGTGTCGGCTATCTGTTCCGCGGCGCCGATGGCGGCGTGGTCCGCGAAGAGGCGCACCGGGCCTAGCTGACGGGGACGAGCCTCCGGCGCGTCGCCTCGAGATCCGCGGGATTGCTGTAAACGGGATAGATCGCGTACCCCGAGATCTTCGAGATCGCGTCGACCGCGACGCTGTTCGGATGCGGCATCGCGACCGTGAGCACCTGACCTTCCTTGCCGACGACGACCGCGTTCCACTCGGACGCGAGCGAGATCGGGATGAGGAGCTGCAGCTCCATGGTCGCGAGACGGGCAGGATCGGCGAGGTACGGGGCCGGCGGCATCGCGGGCTCCCGGGTCGCGCGCATCTGGCCGCGCGGGCCCTCAGCGAAGGCGTGCTCCCAGACGCGGAGCCCGCCACCAGCCTGCTTTGCGCGGTACATCGCGGTGTCGGCCGCTTCGACGAGCGAGGCCGCTTCGCTCGATGGGCGCGGGAACGTCGCGACGCCGATCGAGAGCGAGATGAGCTCCCCCGCCCCGGCGAGCGCGGGCGGTAGCGGCAGTGCGAGGGTCTTCTCGAGGATCCGGCGTGCGACACGCGACGCCGACTCCGTATCAGCCTCCGGCAGCAGGATCGCGAACTCGTCGCCGCCGTAGCGCGTCGGGACGTCGTACACCCGCACCGCCTGCTTGATCGCGCTCGCAACACCCTTCAACACCTGGTCGCCGACGCGGTGCCCGAACTGGTCGTTGATGTGCTTGAAGCGATCGACGTCGATGATGAGGAGCGCGAGCAGATGCTCCGCCCGCATCGCGCGGTTCGTCTCCGCCTCGAGCCGGCGGTCGAAGTGCCTGCGGTTGAAGAGCCAGGTCAGCGGGTCGGTCTCCGCGAGCCGCTGCAGCGCTTCATCCTGCTCCTGCTGGACCAGGCACGCGCCGATGTGCTTGGCGAGCAGCTCGAGCGTCTCGAGATCGTTCTCTTCGAAGCCAGCGGAGTCGATCGGATCGGCGACGTTCAGCACGCCGCGGAGCTCATCGTCGACGACGATGGGTACCGAGACGAAGGACTGCGTTCGGTACTCGCCGCGGCTCTCGCCGTTCGGGCCCTCGCCCTTGGTCCCACGCACGAGGACCGAGCGCTTCGACGAGGCGACCTTGCCGGCGATGCCCTCGCCTTCGCGCACGCGGACTTGACGGCGCACGTCCTCGGCGAGGCCGATCGCGCGCGAGATCACGAAGTCAGTCGAGTTCTCCTCGCGGAGCATGAGTGACGCGCGCTCCCCACGAACGAGCTCCGTCGCGACGCGGAAGATGGAGTCGAGAAGATCCTGAGCACGCGCACGCGAGACATCGGATGCGTCCAACCCGTCCCCCAAAACTCCCCAGGCGCTGCGGTCTGGCGATTCTTGGACCCGCCGGGCGGCGCGCCAAGCGCAATGCGGTATCGGTCCGGTGACAGCGCCCGAGCAACCCTCTCACGAGTCAAATGCGCCCCCGAAGCACCATCGCGCCACGCGGGACGGGGACTCCGCCGGCGTCCTCGAGCGTGAGGGCAAGCTCGTCGCCGGACTGCACCGGCCGCGTGAGGGCGATCGTCACGACGCCAGACCGACCGCCGGTGAGGCCCGCCGCCAACGCCTGACCGTCCCGGACCACCCAGGCCGCCCAGGTCTTGCCGGCGGGGGGGTCCGGCAGCTGGAGGATGAGATAGGGGTCTCCGGATCGCGGCACGACGAGGGTGCCCCGTGGACCGTCGGCTGCAGCGGGCGCGAGGGCCACGATCCGCGCGTCGACGATGCCGGCGACCGCCCGCGCGTATCCATCGGCCTCGCCGCGCGCCGACTGAAGGCCTGTGACGGCGAGCGCGAGCGCGACCGCGAGCGCGAGCGGAACGGTGGCCGGGACCCGGACCGCCAGCGCGCGGCGGAGGGACCCGAAGGGATCGGCGCGGGCCGGCTGCCGGACCGCACGCGCGACGACCCGCTTGCGGAGGTCGGCCTTCGGGACCGCCGTCGCGAGCTCGGCGATCCCCCAGCTCACCTCCGCGAAGGAGGAGACCTCGGAGCGACAGCTCTCGCACCGATCCAGATGTGTGCGCACGGCACGGGCCTCGCCGGCATCGAGCGCGCCGATGGAGAACGCCGCGAGGTCATCGAGCGGGTGTCCGTTCACGAGCGGTGCTCCGAGAGCTGCTCGCGAAGCTTCTCCATGCCGAGACGGACGCGGCTCTTCACGGTGCCGAGCGGGGTCCCCGTACGGTGGGCGATCTCCGCCTGCGTCAAGCCGCCCCAATACGCGAGAGCGAGGACGTCCCGCTGCTCGCTCGGCAGCGAGCGCACGGCCTCACGGATGCGGTCGGCCCGAACGTTCGCCATGACCTGTCCTTCGAGGCTCGAGTCCTCCGGAACGGCCGCGGCGGCGTCGAGCTCGACCTCGCGCTCGAGACGCTTGCCGCGGGTCCGCCGCCAGTCGATCGCGGCATTCCGCGCGATGGCCAGCAGCCAGGTACGCACCGCGCCCCGGCTCGTGTCGTAGTCCCGCGCACGGCGCCAGACCGAATGGAAGACGTCCTGGGTGACCTCCTCGGCAGCCTCCGGGCTGGCGAGCATGCGGTAGATGACCGCAAAGACGATCCGGCCGTAGGCGTCGTATAGCTCGCCGAGCGCGCCGGCGTCGCCTGATCCGATCCGTGCCAAGAGCGGTCCATCATCTGGTCTTCTACCGGGCACTACGTCAGGTGTGGCAGGCACGGATGAGCACAAGGGTAATCCGACACCGCCACATCCACATGAAGATGCTGTAACCGGTCATCGCGCCACGGGTCGGCGCTCGTACCCCATCGCGTGCCACGCTCGACGACCCTCGCCGTTCTCCTCCTCGCCGCGATCGCGATAGCGGGGTGCAGCCCTACCGCCGCCACCCCGCAGGCGGCGACTGTCGAGGTCAAGGTCTTCCAGTTCGGACCCGGGGTCCTCGAGATCACGCGCGGCACGCGGGTCGAATGGAAGAACCAGGACGCGATCCTCCATACCGCGACGGCGGGGATCGCCGTCCGGAAGGACGCCTTCGGCAATTACGACCGCAAGCCGAGCGGCGTGTTCGACCTGAAGCTGGATGGAGCCGGATCGGCCGGGGCTCACACCTTCAGTGAAGCAGGCGATTACGAGTACTTCTGCGATAGGCATCCATCGATGACGGCAAAGGTCGTCGTTCGTTAGACGCGCCCCCCGGCGGGACAGCCGAGCACACAAATAGGAGGCATCAACAGATGCATGGGATCACACGCGGACCACTCGCGAGGCTCGGGACGTTGACGCTCGGCCTGACCATCGTTGCCGCGGCCTGCGGAGCTCAGGGCACCGGATCGCAGAGCACCGCACGACCGACCAGCACCGCGACCGCTGCGGCGTCCGCATCCGCGGTCGCGGGGGCGACCACCGACACGAAGGCGGCGAAGCTCCGCACGGACCTCGGCCTGCTCCTCCAGGAGCACGTGTACCTGACCGGACGGGCGACGAACGCCGCGCTCGGCGGCCGCGACGACGAGTTCAAGCAGATGGCCGGCACGCTCGATGAGAACACGACGTCGCTCGGCAAGGCGATCGGCTCGGTCTACGGCGAGGCAGCCGACAAGCGCTTCGGCGAGATCTGGCGCGCGCACATCGGCTTCTTCGTGAACTACACGCAGTCGGCGGCCAAGGCCGATGAGGCCGGCAAGAAGAAGGCGCAGGCAGACCTCGACGGCTACCGCGCCGACTTCGACGCGTTCATCACCGGCGCCAACCCGAACGTGCCGAAGGGCGCGATCGCGGAAGGCCTGAAGCCCCACGTCGCGCACCTCTCAGCGATGATCGACGCCCAGGCGGCGAAGGACCAGGTGAAGGCCTTCGGCTTCCTGAAGCAGGCCGCGGAGCACGCACCGATGCTCGGTGACGTTCTCGCCGGCGCGATCGTGAAGCAGTTCCCCGACAAGTTCGCGGGGAAGGTCGACGGCTCGGCCGCCGGGATCCGGACCGCGCTCTCGAACCTCCTCCAGGAGCACGTCTACCTGACCAGCGCGGCGACGGGCGGCGCGCTCGGCGGCCGCACGCCGGAGTTCGAGCAGGCCGCGGCCACGCTCGACAAGAACACCATCGGCCTGGGGAAGGCCATCGGCTCCGTCTACGGTGACGCTGCCGACAAGCGCTTCCTCGAGATCTGGCGCGCACACATCGGCTTCTTCGTGAATTACACCCAGGCGACGGCGAAGGGCGACGCCCCAGCAAAGGCGAAAGCGCTCGCTGACCTCGACGGCTACCGCGCCGACTTCGACGCCTTCATCACGGGTGCCAACCCGAACGTGCCGAAAGGCGCGATCGCGGAAGGCCTCAAGCCGCACGTCTCACACCTCGCGGGGATGATCGACGCCCAGGGCAAGAAGGACCTTCCCGGCACCGACAAGTTCGTGCGGCAGGCCGCGGAGCACGCACCGATGCTCGGCGACATCCTCGCCGCCGCCATCGTGAAGCAGTTCCCGGCGAAATTCACGAACTAGCCCAGTCCCTTCCCTCCCCCTGGACGCGCCCCGCCACACGGCGGGGCGCGTCCGCGTCCGGCGCTACGGGCTCGCCGCCGCACGCACGGACGGACGAGCGGCCGCAAGCGGGAGGCGGACCCGGAAGACCGTCCCGCGGTCCGGCGCGCTCTCCACGGTGATCGTCCCGCCGTGCTGCTCGACGATCTGCCGCACCAGCGTGAGGCCGATGCCGGTCCCGCCAATGCGCCCGATGACATTGCTCCCGCGGTGGAAGCGCACGAAGATCCGCTCCAGGTCGGCAGGCGGGATGCCGACCCCGTGATCGGCGACCTCGACAGCGGCCGCGTCTCCGTCGGGCCGCACGCGGACGACGATCTCGCCTCCCGCCGGGCTGTACTTCACGGCGTTCGAGAGCAGGTTGT
>JBKJTV010000105.1:0-6193 GCA_046589985.1 Candidatus Limnocylindria bacterium
GTGGATCTCGTCGACGAACAGGACGCTGCCCGGCTCGAGATCGGTGAGGATCGCCGCGAGGTCGCCGGCGCGCTCGAGTGCAGGCCCGCTCGTGACGCGCAGCTGCACGCCGAGCTCCTTGGCGATGACGTGCGCGAGCGAGGTCTTCCCCACTCCCGGCGGCCCGTACAACGCCACGTGCTCCATCGCCTCGCCGCGGCCCTTCGCGGCCTCGATGAGGATGCGGAGGTTGCCCTTGACCTTCTCCTGGTTGATGTACTCGTCGTCGGCGAGTACATCAACCAGGAAAAGGTGAAGGGCAACCTGCGCATCCTCATCCAGGCCGCGAAGGGCCGCGACGAGGCGATGGAGCATGTCGCTCTGTACGGGCCGCCAGGAGTGGGGAAGACCTCGCTCGCGCACGTCATCGCGAAGGAGCTCGGCGTGTCGATGCGCGTGACGAGCGGCCCCGCTCTGGAGCGCGCCGGGGACCTTGCGGCCATTCTCACCGATCTCGAGCCGGGGAGCGTCCTCTTCGTCGACGAGATCCACCGCCTGCCGCGCATCGTCGAAGAGGTGCTGTACCCGGCGATGGAGGACTACCGCCTCGACATCGTCATCGGGAAGGGTCCGGGCGCGCGAACGCTGCGGCTGCCCCTGCCGCGCTTCACTCTCATCGGCGCGACGACGCGGATCGGCCGCCTGTCGTCTCCCTTGCGCGACCGCTTCGGCGCGATCTACCACCTCGATCTCTTCAAGCCCGAGGCGCTCGAGCAGGTCGTGCGGCGCTCGGCGCGGATCCTCGGGGTCGAGGTCGCGGTCGAGGCCGCGCGCGAGATCGCGCGCCGCTCGCGCGGGACGCCGCGCATCGCGAATCGCTGGCTGAAGCGCGTGCGCGACTATGCGCAGGTGAAGCATGACGGCCGCGTCACGCTCGCCGTCGCGCGGGACGCGCTCGCGGCACTCGAGGTCGACGACGTCGGCCTCGACGCCGTGGACCGCACGCTCCTTCTCGCGATCACGGAGAAGTTCTCCGGCGGGCCGGTCGGTCTCGAAACGCTCGCCGCGTCGACGAGCGAGGACGCCGAGACGATCGAAGACGTGTACGAACCGTTCCTGCTTCAGGAGGGCTACCTGAAGCGCACGCCGCGCGGCCGCGTCGCCACCGAGCGGGCTTACCGCCACCTCGGGCTCGCGATCCCCCGCGGTCGCGAGACGCTCTGGAGCGACGAGACGTAGCGGTCTCGGCTGGCCGTTAGGCTATGCGCATGGCCGAGAATGAGAACCCCATCGTCTCCGACGCGGAGAAGCAGGAGAAGATCCTGAATGCGCTCCAGGCCGTCCTCGACCCCGAGATCGGCCTATCCGTCATCGATCTCGACCTCATCCGCGAGGTCGTCTTCAACAAGGAGGGTGGCGAGGAGGAGGCCGAAGTGAGGATGGTCCTCACGACCCCGTTCTGCCCGTACGGACCGATGCTCATCGGCCAGATCCAGTCCGCCGCCGAAGCCGCCTCCGAGATGCCTGTCAAGGTGACGGTGCTCCCCGACAAGTGGGAAGCACCGCCCTGGCTCCGCTAGACAGGCGCTGGAGAACGGCCTAACAGCGCTGCGGCGTCTCCTGCCCGGACTGCTCCTGGCGGTCCTCATCGCGGTCGCGGCGCGACTCACGGCGGCGGCCCTGCCGGCGATCCTGTCCGAGGTCGTCGTCGCGGTGCTGCTCGGGGTCGTCGTCGCGAACACCTTCGGTTCGCCGCCCGCCGCGGCTCCAGGCGTCCGCTTCGCCGTGCAGCGGGTGCTGCGGCTCGGGATCATCCTCCTCGGCGCGAGGCTCTCGCTCGCCGCGATCATCGCGATCGGCCTGGATGCGCTGGGCCTCGTGATCGCCTGCATGACCCTCGCGCTCGCTGTCGCGCTCCTCGCCGGACGCCTCTTCGGGCTACCGCCCCGGCTCGCGCTGCTCATCGGGGTCGGCACTGCCGTGTGCGGCAATACCGCGATCGTGGCGACCGCACCGGTCATCAAGGCAGAGGACCGCGAGGTGAGCTACGCGGTCGCGACCATCACCCTCTTCGGAACGCTCGCCGTCTTCGCGTCTCCGCTCATCGGTCGGGCGCTCGGCCTCTCCGACGTCGATTTCGGCACCTGGGCCGGCGTGGCCGTGAACGACACGAGCCAGGTCGTCGCCGCCAGCTCGGCCTACTCGCCGCAGGCGCGTGATGTGGCCACCGTCGTGAAGCTCATCCGCAACGCGCTCATGGCGCCGCTCATCGTCCTCATCGCCTGGTGGTGGCAGCGGCGCGCAGAGACCGGCGACGTGTCCGGCGGGATCCGCAAGGCGGTGCCGCTCTTCGTGCTCGGCTTCATCGCGCTGGCGCTCCTGCGCACGGTGGGGATCATCGACAGCGGCCTCGCGGCGCTCCTCGATGAGCTCGCTCGCGCCTGCATCCTCGTCGCGCTCGCCGGCGTGGGGCTGAGCACCCGGCTGCGCGAGATGCGGGCGATCGGGCCCGCCCCCCTCTACGCCGGGTTCGGGACGTCAGTCCTGCTCGCTGCGGTGTCGCTCGCCGCGATCGCCCTGCGCTAGCGCTGCTCTTCGCGCGCCGGCGTCGCCGCCGGCTCGACCGATCGCGCGAGCACGAAGATGACGTCGGACAGCCGGTTCAGCCAGGGCAGGAGGTGCGCGCCGTCGATGACGCCGGCGTCGGCGAGCGCGACCACACGACGCTCGGCCCGCCGGACGACGGTCCGCGCCACATCGAGGGCAGCAGAGAGCGGGTCCTCGCCGGGAACGACGAAACGGCCCCCGATCCGGGCGGTCGCCCGCAGCGCCGCCGCACGCTCCTCGATCGAAGCCACCGCGAGCGCGTCCACCCTCTGGCCAAGGCGCCCGAGGTCCGCGGTCGGTGTCGCGACCTCGGACATGGCGGTGTAGAGGCCGCGCTGGAGCTCGAGGATCGTCTCGGCCACGGTCCCGCGGGCCTGCGCGCGCGCGACGCCGAGCGCCGACTGAGCCTCATCGAGGTCGCCGAGCGCCTCGATCCGGGGGTCGTGCTTGCGCACGCGCTCCTTGCCGAAGAGCGAGGTCTCGCCGCCGTCGCCGGTCCGCGTCGTGACGCGCGCCTCGCCTCGCTCCGGTGGCACGCGGGCATGATAGGGAGCGGCTATTCTCGGTCAGCGAGGGAGGTGATCCGCTATGCCGATGGGTGGTGGCGATCCCAGCCACAAGAACGCGAAGAAGAAGTCGAAGAAGCAGCTCGAGAAGGACATGAAGAAGGGTCCGGCAGCGGCCGCGCCGCCGATGACCTTCGAGGTCGTGAAGCCGAAGCGAAAGACCCAGGACTGGTAACGCGAGCGCGGGCGCAATCCCGCGCCGATACGGAAAGGGACCAGATGAGCGAGCGCACAAAGGCGATCGACCAGGCGATCCTGCAGATCGAAAAGCAGTTCGGGAAGGGTTCGATCATGAAGCTCGGTCAGGGGACCGAGGCGAAGGTCGACTCCATCCCGAGCGGGTCGATCGCGCTCGATCTCGCGCTCGGCATCGGGGGCTATCCCCGCGGCCGGGTCGTCGAGATCTATGGGCCGGAGGCCTCCGGCAAGACGACGCTCGCGCTCCACGCGATCGCCGCCGTCCAGCGGATCGGCGGGACGGCCGCGTTCATCGACGCTGAGCACGCGCTCGACGCCGGTTGGGCGCGCATCTGCGGCGTGAACACGGACGAGCTGCTCATCTCGCAGCCGGACACCGGCGAGCAGGGGCTCGAGATCACGGACACGCTCGTTCGCTCCGGCGCCGTCGACCTCGTCGTCGTCGACTCGGTCGCAGCGCTCGTGCCGAAGGCCGAGATCGAGGGCGAGATGGGCGACGCCCACGTCGGCATGCAGGCGCGGCTCATGAGCCAGGCGCTCCGCAAGCTCACCGGCACGATCTCGAAGACGAAGACGACCGTCATCTTCATCAACCAGCTGCGCGAGAAGATCGGTGTGATGTTCGGAAGCCCTGAGACCACAACTGGTGGCAAGGCGCTGAAGTTCTACGCGTCGATCCGCCTCGATGTGCGGCCGATCGAGCCGATCAAGAACGGGACCGAAGTGATCGGGCGCCGCGTCAAGGTGAAGGTCGTGAAGAACAAGGTCGCCCCGCCGTTCCGCCTCGCCGAGCTCGAGATCCTCGCGACCGAGGGTATCTCGCGCGAGGGCGGTCTCGTCGACATGGGTCTCATCACCGGCGTCGTGACGAAGTACGGCGCGTGGTTCAACTATGGCGAGGTGCGCCTCGGCCAGGGACGTGAGAACGCGAAGCAGTTCCTGCGCGACCACGCCGAGGTCGCCTCGGAGGTGGAGGCGAAGGTCCGCGAGAAATCCGGTGCGGCGGTCGCCACCGTTGGTGCGGAGGACTAGGGCAGAGGCCACTCCGCCGCCCGACGACGGTGCCTACGACGCCGCCGTCCGCTATCTCGGGAACCGCCCGCGCAGCGTCTCGGAGATCCGCCGGCATCTGCGCACGAAGCGCTACAGCGACGTCGCGATCGACCGCGCCGTCGACCAGCTTCGGGCGCAGCGCTACATCGACGACGAGGCGTTCGCGCGCTACTGGCTCGAGCAGCGGGAGAAGTTCCGTCAGAAGGGCTCGCGCGCGCTCATGAGCGAGCTCCTCGGGAAAGGCGTGCCGCGCGAGACCATCGACCTGGTGCTCGGCGAGCGCGATCCCGACGCCGACGTGAAGCAGGCGCGCGAGGCACTCCGCCGGCCGATCACACGCTGGCAGACCCTCGAGGAGGGGGAGCGCAAGCGCAAGATCCACCAGTACCTCATGGCGCGCGGGTTCACCTACGACACCATCGAAGCGGTCCTCGAGCGGCCGGAGGCCGACGAAGAGGTCTAGCCGGCGAGCGCGTCGAACTCGCGCGCGAGGTCGAGGTCCGCCTGAGAGAGCCCCTTCACCTTGTGCGTGGTGAGAACGATCCGCACGTGCTGGTAGTGCTCGATGTGGATGTCGGGGTGGTGATCCGCCTTGTTCACGGCCTCGGCGACCCTGTTCACAAATGCGATCGCCGCCTTGAAGCCCTTGAACCGGAACCGTTTCGCGATGGCCTCGCCGTCGCGCCCCCAGCCCGCGAGCGATGGGAGCCCGGCCGCGAGCGTGGGCTCGTCGAGCAGCCGCTCGTTCTCCGGCACGTCGGGCGTCATGGTCCGGTCACGAGACGCGAGGGTATTGCATCCGCATGGCGTACAGGTGTGCGATCGGTCTGCGTCAGAGTGCTAACATTCGGCCACTGAATTTGTGATACCCGGCCAGCGGGGCACGCCGCTCCGATGGCCTTGCGAAGGGGCACCGCCCCACCGGCGCTGCCTCGACGCACGCGAACACGGAAAGGACTGACGCATGTCCGACCTCCTGGTCGTGGGCGTTGTCGCCCTCGTCGCGGGTCTTGTCGGTTTCGGCCTCGCGCTCTTCCTTCGTCGTTCCCTGGCGCTGGGCAGTGAAGCAGCCGCACGCGCGAACGCGGAGCGGCTCGTCGCAGAGGCCAGCGCCCGTCAGAAGGAGATCCTCCTCGACGCGAAAGACGAGGCGATCAAGGTCGCCAAGGCGGCCGAGGTCGAGGTGCGCGAGCGCCGATCCGAGCTCCAACGATACGAATCCCGGCTCGACAAGAAGGACGAGCAGCTCGACGCGAAGGTCGCCCAGGTCGAAGAGCGCGACCGCCGCCTTGGCGAGCGCGACAAGCAGCTGGACGCCGAGCGGGCAAAGATCGGCGAGCTCCAGGAGGCCCAGCGGACCGAGCTCTCCCGCGTCGCCGCCCTGACGCAGGAAGAGGCGCGCGATCTGCTCCTCCAGCGCACCGAGGACGAGGTCCGCGACATCATGAACCGGAAGGTCCGCGAGATGGAGACCGAGGCCCGCGAGCGCGCCGACGAGCGCGCGCGCTCCTTCATCACGATGGCCATCCAGCGTTACGCGGCCGAAGCGACGACCGAGCACACCGTGACCGTCGTGCAGCTTCCGAGCGACGACATGAAGGGCCGGATCATCGGCCGCGAGGGTCGCAACATCCGGACCCTCGAGCAGCTCACGGGCGTCGATCTCATCATCGACGACACCCCCGAAGCAGTCGTGCTCTCCGGATTCGACCCCATTCGCCGCCAGGTCGCGAAGCGTGCGCTCGAGCGCCTCCTCGTCGACGGACGCATCCACCCCGCTCGCATCGAAG
>JBKJTV010000163.1:0-8772 GCA_046589985.1 Candidatus Limnocylindria bacterium
CACGAGGAGCTGGCGGACATCGTCACGAAGGGGATCATCCAGCTTCCCGGCGTCGCCAAGACGCACACACATGTCGCCTTCAAGGCCTACTCCCGACACGACCTCGAGTCGATCTTCGCCATCGGCGACGCCTAGCTCCCCATGCTCGCCGTCGTCATGGCCGGGGGCGAGGGGAGTCGGCTCCGGCCTCTCACCATCAACCGTCCCAAACCGATGGTCTCCATCGTCAACAAGCCCTGCCTCGGGCACATCTTCGATCTGCTGACGCGCAGCGGCATCACCGAGGCGTACGTGACCCTTCAATACCTCGCCTCCGTGATCCAGGACGCCTACGGCGACGGCAGCAGAGCAGGCCTTCGGCTCCGCTACAGCGTCGAGGAGACGCCGCTCGGGACCGGCGGATCGGTACGTCAGATCGGTGATGCACTCCAGGACACGTTCCTCGTCATCTCCGGTGACGCCCTCACCGACATCGATCTCACGAAGGTGATCGCTTTCCACAAGGAAAAGGGCGCGGCCGTCACGCTCACGCTCTACCGTGTGCCCGATCCACTCGAGTACGGCGTCGTCATCACGGACGAGAGCGGCCGCATCACGAAGTTCCTCGAGAAGCCGTCCTGGGGTGAGGTCTTCTCGGACACCATCAACACGGGGATCTACGTCATCGAGCCGCGCGTCCTCGAGCGCTACGCGATCGGCGCGAGCTTCGACTTCAGCAAGGACCTCTTCCCGCAGCTCCTCGCGGAGGGGGAGCCCCTCTACGGCTATGTCGCCGAGGGCTACTGGACCGACGTCGGCTCGATCGGCGAATACGCGCGCGCGAACGCGGACGTCCTCGGCGGACGCGTCTCGGTCGGTCCGCTCGGTACCGAGATCCAGCCGGGCGTCTTCGCCGGCGGTGACGTCCAGGTGGATCCGAGCGCCCTCATCATCGGTCCCGTCTACCTCGGGAATGGCGTGAAGATCGCCGGCGGCACGCAGATCGTCGGGCCGACGGTCCTTCGCGATCAGGTCGTCGTCGATGCCGGCGCGGTCATCGACCGTTCGATCGTGTGGCGGAACACCTACGTCGGCGAGCGCACCGAGCTCCACGGCGCGATCGTCGGTCGCCAGTGCGCGCTGAAGTCGCGCGTCATCCTCGAGGAAGGCAGCGTCATCGGCGACCACTCCGTCGTCAACGAGGGCGCGCGGGTGCGCGCACAGGTGAAGATCTGGCCCGACAAGCAGATCGAGGGTGGGGCGGTCGTCGGGACGAGCCTCATCTGGGGGTCGCAGGGCCGGCGCGCGCTGTTCGGCCGCTTCGGCGTCACCGGCCTCGTGAACGTCGACCTCACGCCCGAGTTCGCAGCGCGGCTCGGAGCCGCCTATGCCTCCACGCTCCACCTGGGTAGCGTCGTGACGCTGAACCGCGACCAGCACCGCACGAGCCGCATGCTGAAACGCTCGCTCATGGGCGGCATCGTGAGTGCCGGCGTCCACGTCGCGGACCTCTCGCAGGCGCCGCTCCCGGTCGACCGCTTTCACACGCGTCACCTCGGCGCGGCCGGGGGTGTACACGTCCGGGTCTCGCCATTCGACGTGCGCGTCTGCGACATCAAGTTCTTCGACCAGCACGCGCTGGACATGGGGAAGCCGTCCGAGCGAAAGGTCGAGAACCTCTTCTTCCGCGAGGACTTCCGACGGGTGACCTATGACGACGTCGGAAGGATCTTCGAGAGCCCGCGGGTCGGCGAGGCCTACAGCGACGCGTTCCTCCGCAATATCGGGCACCAGGCGCAGCTCGCCGCCGGGAAGTCCAACGTCGTCGTGAACTTCTCCCATGGGACCGCTGCGAGCTTCCTGCCGCAGCTCCTCGAAACGCTCGGCATCTCGAGCGTCCCGATCCGCGGGGTCGTCTCCGAGAACGTGGGTATCCGTTCGGTCGAGGACTTCGAGCAGCAGAAGCGCGAGCTCGGCACGATCACGAGCACGCTCCGCGCGACCTGCGGCGTCATCATCGACGCCGGCGGCGAGAAGATCTTCGTCTCGGACGATCGCGGCCGCATCCTCGACGACCGGCACTTCCTCTCCGTGTACGCCAGCCTCGCCGCGCGATATGGCAAGGACGCCATCGCGGTCCCCGGGTTCGCCCCGGCGTCCACGGAGCGACTCGTGACCGAGGCGGGTGGCCGGCTGCTCCGCGTGCGCTCGTCCGCGGAGGCGCAGATGAGCTTCGCGGCACGAGAGAAGCCGCTCATGGTCGCCGACGGTCTTGGTGGCTTCATCTTTCCCGCCTTCCACCCGTGGTTCGACGGTCTGTTCGCAGTCGTCCGCCTGCTCGAGCTCCTGGCTCTCGGCGGCCGTCCGCTCTCGGCGATCGTCGACGAGATACCCACCGCGCACATCGCGCGCCTGAAGGTCGAGTGTCCGTGGGATGCGAAGGGTCGGGTCATGCGATTGCTCGCGCAGGAGCCTGCGACGGAGCGGACCCGCCAGATCGACGGCGTGAAGCACGTCTACGGCAACGAGTGGGTCCTGGTGCTGCCTGACGTCGACCAGCCGCTCTTCACCGTCTGGGCCGAGGCCGCGGACGAAGGCCGCGCGTGGGCGCTCGCGCACCAGTACGCCGATCGCGTCAGCGCGATGAGGGGAGCGGGTTGACCCGGGGTGGCAGGGGCGGAGCGCCTGCGAAGATCGGGCCGGCTTTGCCGGCCAGGTCCATTCGCATCGCGATCGCGCAGTGCGCGCCTGCCCTGGGCGCGTTCCGCCGCAACCTCGACATGCACGACGCCTGGATCGCGCGCGCGCGTGAGGCGGGCGCGCGCCTCGTGGTGTTCCCGGAGCTGTCGCTGACCGGCTACTACGTGAAGGACCTCGCCGGCGAGCTGGCCTGCCCCGCCGATGATCCGCGGCTCGAGCCCATCCGGAAGGCCTCGCGCGATATCGACGTCCTGGCGGGATTCATCGAACGCGCCCCGGACGCCCGCCTGCACATCGCGCAGGGCTACTGGTCCGGCGGCGAGCTTCGCCACGTCCACCGCAAGGTCTACCTCCCGACGTACGGGATCTTCGACGACGGGAGGTACTTCGGCGCCGGCGAGCGCTTCGGCGCCTTCCAGAGCGTGGCCGGTCCCGCCGGGATCGCGATCTGCGAGGACCTCTGGCACCTCTCGGTGCCGTACCTCTACTCGGCGGCGGGGGCGACGATCATCTACGCGCCGTCGGACAGCCCTGGCCGCGGCGTCGCCGAGGGCGGCGACCTCGGCACGGCCGACTCGTGCCGCCTCATGAACCGCTTCTACGCGCAGTACCTGACGCTCTACATCGTCTTCGCGAACCGCGTCGGTCACGAGGATGGCATCGGCTTCTGGGGCGGCTCCGAGGTCGTCGCACCGGACGGCACCGTCGTCGCGCGCGCGAAGGAGTTCGAGGAAGAGCTCCTCATTGCCGAGATCGATCCCGCGCTCCTCGCGCGAGAGCGCGAACGCAACCCGCTCATCCGTGACGAGCGCGAGGATCTCGTGCTCCGGCACCTCGCGGAGCGCCTCGGCCTCGGCAGCCCCGGCGCGTGAGGCCTGGCGACCTCACCCCCCTGCGCATCGACCAGGCGCTCGTGCGGAAGATGCTGGTGGCCTTCCTTCGGGACGAGACCGCCAAGGTCGGGATGAAGCGCGTCGTCCTCGGTCTCTCCGGTGGCGTCGATAGCGCGGTCGTCGCCGCGCTCGCCGCCGAGGCATTCGGGCCGGCACAGGTCACCGCGCTCTTCACGCCCTACCGCCGGAGCGCGCCGTCGTCACGCGAGCACGCGAAGATCGTCGCGGGCGCCTACGGCATCGCGCTCGAGGAGATCGACATCACGGCGCAGATCGACGGCTACTTCGCGCGAGTGCCCGACGCCGACCGGGTGCGGATCGGCAACAAGATGGCCCGCGAGCGCAAGAGCATCGAGTACGACCGCTCGTGGCCGGACGCGCTCGTCCTGGGCACGAGCAACAAGACGGAGCTCCTGCTCGGCTACGGGACGCAGTTCGGCGACCTCGCCTCCGCCTTGAACCCCGTCGGCGACCTGTACAAGACGCAGCTGCGCGAGCTTGCCACTCACGTCGGCGTACCGAAGGCCGTGATCGAGAAGGCACCGAGCGCCGATCTCTGGGAGGGCCAGACCGACGAAGGGGAGCTCGGCTTCGGCTACGAGGAAGCCGACCTCGTGCTGTACCACCTCATCGACCGCCGGATGCGCGCCGAGGACCTCGTCGACGCCGGCTTCGACGCGACACTCATCGCGAAGATCCGCGAGCGCGTGCGGCGGAGCCACTTTAAGCGCGTCATGCCGCTCATCGCGAAGCTGAGCCTGCGGACCATCGGCCATGACTTCCTCTACCCGCGCGACTGGGAGGCGGACTGAACCGCACGGCGGCGGGCTACCTGCTCGCGCTCACCGCGGCGACCTTCTTCGGCATTGGTGGGATCATCGCGAAGCTCGCGTTCCGCGCGGGCCTCCACCCCTCGGAGCTCGCCGAGCTCCGGATCATCTTCTCCTTCCTGCTGCTCCTCGCCATCCTCGCGGCTCTTCGGCCGCGGGATCTCATCGTGCGCCGGGCGGACCTTCCGCTCCTCGCGCTCTTCGGCGTCGTCGGTATCGGCGGCGTGCAGCTCTCGTACTACGAGGCGATCCAGCGGCTCCCGATCGGCGTCGCCCTGGTCATCCAGTACACCGCTCCGCTCCTCCTGCTCCTGTATGCCCGCTTCACCGGGAAGCGCGTGGACGCGCGCCTCTGGGTCGCGGCCGTCCTCACGATCGCCGGCTGCGCGCTCGTCGTCGGCGTGTACGACGAATCGCTGCGCGGGGTGAACACCGTCGGCGCACTTCTGTCGATCCTCTCGGCCGTCATCTTCGCCGTGTACTTCACGCTCGCCGAGCGCGTCCTCGCGATCTACCGCCCCTGGACGGCGCTCGTCTACGGCCTCGGCTTCGCTCTCGTCGCGTGGGCGATCGTGCGGCCGGTCTGGCTCCTGCCGTGGACGCTGGTGGGATCGAGCTGGCCACTCGTCATCGGGGTGGTCGTCGTCGCGACCGTCATCCCGTTCGCGCTGTCCCTCAGCGCGGTCGCCCTCATCCCTGCGGCGCGTGTCGGGCTCACCTCGACGTTCGAGCCGGTCGTCGCCGCCGTCGCGGCGTTCTTCATCCTGTCCGAGGCCCTCGAGCCGCCGCAGCTCGTTGGCGGCGCGGTCGTCCTCGCGGGCATTGTCATCGCGCAGTCGCTCCGTCTTCGCGCCGGCGGCGTCTAGCTTCTTCGCCCGCGGTCGATGAGCTCGGGCCGTCGGAACACGAGGAGCGCGAAGGCGTAGCTCAGGCCGAAGCCGATCGCCGCGAGCATGATCGCGATGAGGCCCAGACGGTCACCCATCGCGAATGCGACGAGCACCAGCACCGGGATGATCGCGGCGTAGACCGCGGCTGCGGCGCGGGGCGTGAAACGTCCGGCGCGCATCCAGCCTAGGACCATCCGGCGCCAGACGACGATCGCGACACCTGCCGCGAGGTAGGGAAGCCACTCAGGGGCGTTCACGGCCGCAGAATGCCACCATCCATGGGAAAGCTCTACCTGGTCGCGACGCCGATCGGCAACCTCGAGGATGTCTCGCCGCGGGCGCTCCGGATCCTCCAGGAGGTCCACATGGTCGCCTGCGAAGACACGCGCCACACCCAGATCCTCCTGCGACGCCACGAGATCCGGGCGAAGCACCTCACCGCCTACAACGAGTTCAACCATCGCCGGCAGGTTGCCGTCCTGATCGGACAGCTCGACCGGGCGTGGGACGTCGCGCTCGTGTCGGACGCCGGCACGCCCGCGCTCTCCGACCCCGGTGAGGCGCTGGTCCGGGCCGCCATCGAGGCGGGGCACGAGGTCATCACGATCCCGGGCCCGAGTGCTGTCATCGCGGCGCTCGTCGCGTCCGGCCTGCCGACGCGCGAGTTCACCTTCCTCGGCTTCCTGCCGAAGAAAAGCGGGGAGCGCCGTCGGCGCTTTGCGGCGCTGCTCGCGGAGGGCCGCACGGTCGTCACGTACGAGAGCCCGCACCGCATCGCGGCGGCGCTCGCCGATCTCGCGGCCGTCGCTCCGGACGCGCGTGTCGCCGTCGCGCGCGAGCTCACGAAGGTGCACGAGGAGATCGTGCGCGGCACGGCGACCGAGGTGGCCGCTCGGTATGCTGCGCAACGCCCGAAGGGTGAGATCACGCTCGTGGTCGCGCCCGCGGCAGAGAGGGGGGACCGTGGCGCCGCCGAAGGCCCGTCCGAGAGCGCGGACAGTTGACGTCTTCGTCGAGATCCCGAAGGGCTCTCGCGCGAAGTACGAATACGATGCGAAGAGCGGCCGGATCCGGCTCGACCGCGTCCTCTATTCATCGGTCGTGTATCCCGCCGACTATGGCTTCATCGACGGCACGCTCTCAGGTGACGGGGACCCACTCGACGCGCTTGTGATCGTCGAGGTGCCGACTTTCCCGGGCTGCGTTGTCCCGGCGCGTCCGATCGGCACGCTCATCACGACCGATAAGAAGGGCAAGGACGAGAAGATCATCGCCGTCCCCATCGGCGACTCGCGCTTCGCGGACATCAAGGACCTTCACGACTTGGCCAGGCACTGGCTTCTCGAGATCGAGACCTTCTTCGCCACCTACAAGACCCTCGAGGGCGATGTGCCCGACGTCTCTGGCTGGCACGGAGCGGCTGCGGCGTGGAAGGCGATCGAGGCAGCGCGAAAGCGCGCGCGCGCGACGTGACTGCGCAAAGCTCCTCGTGCTCCGTGAGCGGAACCTCGGCTTCCGCCGTTACCTGCCGCAGCTCATCCAGGAGAACAAGTGGCGCGCGATGCGCGGCGGCATGGCCGCGAGCCTCATCGACTTCGGCAAGGAGACCGAGGTGCCGATGGCCGAGCTCGCCGTCGAGCTCCTCGAGTTCGTCGATGACGTCGTCGACGAGCTCGGCTCACGCAAGGAGGTCGAGTACATCCAGGTGATCGCACGCGACGGCACGAGTGCCGACCGGCAGCTCCGTGTGTTCGCGGAGACCGGGCACCTCCACGCGGTCGTGGACCACCTCGTCGCGGAGACGATGGCCGGCGTCCCGGAGCTCGTGCTCGATTGACGCCGACGCGGGCCGTCGAGCGCCTGGTGCGCGCGTCGGTCCACCTCACCGACGCGGATCTCGACCGCGCCTGGGCCTGGAAGGAGTACGACGAGGAGGGCATCCGCTTCGCCCTGCTCATGGCGCACCACGAGCTGCGCGACCTCGCCGTGACGATCGAGGAGGAGCGTGCGCGCAGCGAGACGCCGATCACCGCGGCCCAGCGCCTGCTCGGCCTCTACCACGATGCGTACCGCGACCTCACCGGGGCGCTCGCCGGCATCAGGGACGAGGAGCTCGACACGGCGCCCGCGGAGGGGGAGTGGCCGGTGCGGAAGGCCCTCGAGCACATCCTCGGTGCGGAGTCCGGCTTCCGCACGTCGATGGTCCTCGCGCTGCGCATCCGCCGGGCGGGCGAGGATCGCTCTGCGACCGACGCCGAGATCGACGCGCTGAATGTCCCGGAGACGGTCGACGGCGACAGGCGCGCGGTCCTCGACGGGCTCTTCCGCAGCCACGTGCGCGTTCTCCGCGAGCTCGGCGACGTGCGGGACGACGAGCTTGAGACGCCATCGGAGTTCTGGGAGGCCACGAAGTATCCGGTGCGCTTCCGCCTGCACCGCCTCGAGGAGCACCTGCGCCAGCACACCGTCCAGGTCGATAAGACGCTCACCGGCATCGGGCACCCGCCCACCGAGGCGGAGCGCCTCGTGCGCCTCCTCTATCAGGCGATCGGGCGTATCGAGGCGGTGCAGCTCGGCGCGGGCGATGTCGCGACCGCAGCGCAGCAGCGGACCGCGGAGTTCGTCGAGGGCCTCGCGCGCGATGTGGAGGCGGCAGTCTAGGGAGTGTCGCCCCTCGCGAGCTCGAGCGCGACCCGCCCCGCCACGCGGCCGACCGTTCCCAGTCGCTCCGCGGTGACGCTCGCTGCGGTGTCGCGCAACGTATGGATCGGTCCGGTGTCGCCCCACAGCAGGTGCATCACCTCGACGCGCCGTCGGAGGAAGCTGGCGTGGTCGCTCGAGCCGCGTGACGTCGAGAGCGCGACACCCTCGGCCTCGGCCGCGCGCTTCGCTCGCGCGAAGAGCGCCGGGCTCTCTTCGGAAGCGCCGAGCGATGAGCCGCAGCAGCCGACGACGTCGAGGTTGAGGTAGGCGACCAGGCTCTCGGACCGGCCGGGGATCGTGCTCACGTTCGTCGCGTAGTGGTCGGAGCCCCAGAGCCCCTGCTCCTCGCCGGCGAACGCGACGACGATGACCGAGTGACGGAGCTCCGCCCTCCGCGCGACGAGCGATCGCGCGAGCTCGATCGTCACTGCCGGGCCGGAGGCGTTGTCGTTCGCGGCCTCGAAGACCGTGCCATCGGGATCCGTCCCGACGCCATCGAGATGTCCACCGATGAGCACCGCGCGCTTCGCGAGATCCGGGTCATTGCCGCGGATGATGCCGACGACGTTCGTGGCCTCGACCTCCCGAAGAGGCGTGAGGGCCAGCGATAGCCGGATCGCCGAAGGTGCCTCGAACGAGACCGAGGGTGGGACGGGCGCGCCGGTCGACGCGAGAGCACGGACCTGGTCCTCCACGATCCGGCGGAGCTCGCTCAGCGTCCGCCCGCTCCCGGCGATGAGCTCCTGCGCCGTCGCCTCCGTGACAGCGAGCGTCGGC
>JBKJTV010000186.1:0-3998 GCA_046589985.1 Candidatus Limnocylindria bacterium
GAACGGGTAGTTGGCGATCTTCGGCTGGGCGCGCGTGAGCGCGGCCAGGAGCGTCGACTTGCCCGCGTTCGGTAGCCCGACGAGCCCTACGTCGGCGATGAGCTTTAGCTCGAGCTCGATCTCGCGCCGCTCGCCCTTCTGTCCGTCCTCGGCGATGCGCGGCACCTGGCGCACGCTCGACACGAACCGGGCATTCCCCTTTCCTCCCCGTCCCCCGCGCGCGACGATGAGCTCCTCGCCCGCTGACACGAGATCGGCCACGACCTCGCCGGTGCCGAGGTCCCGCACGAGCGTCCCCGGCGGAACGCGCACGACCTTGTCCTTGCCCGCCTTGCCACTTCGCTTCTTCCCCGCGCCGTCGCCGCCGCCGGTGCCGGCGATGGTCCGCACGAACCGCAGCTCCGACAGCGTGCTGGTGCTGTCATCGACGCGGAATACGGCATCGCCGCCCCGGCCGCCATCACCGCCGTCCGGACCGCCCCGCGGCACATGCGCCTCGCGCCGGAACGAGATGACGCCCTTGCCGCCGTCGCCACCACGCACGGTGACGCGGGCGCGGTCGAGGAACATCAGGCCGCCTCGAGGAGTCGCGCGATCGCGGTATCCATCCCGAGCGGCGGTTCGACCCGGGGTGCGAGCGCGATGGCGCGCCGCGCGTCGGCACCGAGATCGCGCAGGATGACGCTCGCGCCGGCGTCGCCGACGAGCGCGCCGAGAGCGTCGAGCTCGCTCGCGCGATCCGTCAGGCCCGGGAGCACGAGCACGACGAGGGTGACCCGTGCGCCTGACTCGCGCGCCATCGCGATCGATGCGCGGACGTCCGTGTAGCGGTAGCGAATGGGTCCGTGGAGCGCGTCATACGTGTCGCCGCGCGCGCTGCCGAGGCGGAAGGTCACCTCGCCGAGGCCGGCATCGATGAGCCGTCGCAGCGCCGATGACGACGACCCGTTCGTCTCCATGTGGATGCGCGCGGTCGGGACCGCCTGGCGGATACGCGTTATGGCGTCCTCGATCAGCCGCACCGCGGTGAGCGGCTCGCCTTCGCAGGCACGCCCGAACGACACCCCGGCGCCGCCCGCCTCGAAGTGCGCGAGCGCGACTTCAGAGATCTCGGCCGCGCTCGGTCGGAACGCCGCGCTCTCGCGCGGAGATGCGTCGGGCCGCGCGCGTGGTGCGACGACGGGCAGCGGCGACTCATTCGAGCGCGCGCTCACCGGCAGGGCGGCGACGCCGTCGCCACGGAGCGCGCTGCGTGCGCCGGCACAGTCGTGATCTCGAGCGCAGCGTGCCAGCTGCCGCGCGAGACGGTTGCCGGGCCGGGCCTGCACCAGCGGCCCATCGGCCGGCGGTGCTTCGGCTCGCGAAGAGGTGGGCACTGCCGCGACGTAAAGGGCGCCGGCATCGTCGGCGCAGACGGCGGTCGTGGGCAGCGGCGCGAGGGGCGACTCGCGAAGACCCTCGTCGCGGTACGCGGGGTGAAGAGTCCGGGTATACCCCGCGGGCAGGACGGCGCCGAGCGCCCACCGTGACGGCCCGAGCGGCCGCACGCGGCCCAGGCGATCGAGGCCTTCCGCCTCACGCGCGAGCGGGACGAGCCGCGCGCCGTCCGGAAGGGGGATGGCCGTGTCGATCTCGAAGGTGCGCGAGCCGTCGAACGCGCAGGCTCCCCAGTCGGCGGAAACATAGACACGCCCGGAGCGGTCGGAGTGGACGGCGGAGAACATCGCTGAACCCTAATCGCTGCGCTGCCTTCGGCTGCTCCGCGATAAGGGCCCCAGGCGCTCGGTCGGGCTCAGCCCTCTACTGCGCGAGCGGGTTGACGAACCGTCCGTTGATCTTCGACTCCCAGTGGACGTGAGGACCCGTGGTCACGCCGGTCGTGCCGATCGAGGCGACGCGCTGCCCGCGCTCGACGGCCTGGCCGGGGCTCACGAACACCGCACCGGTGTGGTAGTAGCAGTTCTCGATGGCGCCGTCGCGGACGCAGACGCTGAGGCCGCCGACAGCGACCCACCCCGTCGAGCTCACGACTCCCGAGGTCACCGCGACGAGCGTGCTGCCGTACGGCGCAGCGAGGTCGACGCCGGTGTGGCCGCCCCACATGTACTGGGTGATCACGCCAGCGACCGGCCACACGCCGCTCGGACCCGCGGCCGGCGCCTGCGCCGCAGGCGCGGCCGCCCGCGCGATGAGCGTCGGGCGCGAGGGCTCGGCGTCGACGGTCTGGTACACGAGCGCGGGGAGCTCGGCTCCCGGCACGAAGACGAGCTGGCCGACCGCGAAGTTCTGCGGCTCGAAGTGGAGCCGGTTGTAGTCCTTGATGACGCTTTCATCCACTTTGAAGCGCTCTGCGACTGACTCGATCGTGTCGCCCTCGCTTACGGTGTAGAGCGCGCCGTTGCCCGGCGGGATGCGGATCGAGCGACCGACCTCGAGATTCATCGGGTCGGTGATGCCGTTCGCGTACGCGATCGACTCGGGCGAAACGGCGAAGAAGTTCGACATGCTGCCGAGCGTGTCCGCCTTGCCCATCGTGTACTCGCGGATCGGGCGCGCGCCGTCGGCGTTCACGGTGACGGGGGCACGGCCCGCGGTGATGGTCATGCCGCGTGCGAGCGATTGCGCGCGGGGCGCCTCAGCCGACACGACGGGCGATGCTGAGCTCGAGGGTCCGCTCGCGGACGCCGCGGATGCGGCGACCGGCAGCGAAAGCACCAGCGTCGCGACCGCGCAGTTCACCAGCCAGCGGATGCCGTGGGTGCCGACGAACGAGCGGACGTGGCGCGGGCTCAAGCCGTCCTTCACTTCGCCGAGCTGGCCACCGATCTCATCGCGAGACTGGCGGAGCGTTCGTGAGGTGGCAGCTGCCCAGCGCTGGGACATCCGGCGGGCCGAGCGCGTCGCGTGCGCACGGGTCCGACCGGACGACTGCACAGAGACAACTGCCAAATGACGCCTCCCCTAGGCTCGTTCTTGCGCTGAAAGGCGCTCTCACGAGCACCCTTCCCTTCTCCCCGCAAATGATGGTGTACGAAATCCGTACGCGGTGACCGAGGACAGGGTCACCATACGACTCAGCTTCCGAACGTGTCAACCGCGCAACGGACCATTCACGGGGTCGATACCAAATCTCCCCCGGCTCAGCGCCCGACCCTGCGTGGGGAGACCAAGCGAGCCCTCGCGCGCGACGGATCCGGAGAGGCTCTGACCGTCCGAATGCAGGCGCGTTTGCTCGTGCGGAGGGCCGTTCTTACGCTAGGGACTCCGTGCCCGACTACAACCTGTCCTACTTCTATGTCTTCGCGTTCTTCGTCGTGGCCGCGGTCTTCGTTTTCCTCCTCCTGTCGGTCGCTCGGCTCATCGCGCCGCGGAAGGCGACGGTCGAGAAGCTCCGCACCTACGAGTCCGGCGAGGAGCCGATCGGGCAGGCGTGGGGCCGCTACCCCACGCACTTCTACGTCTTCGCGCTGCTGTTCGTCGTGTTCGACGTCGAAGTGATCTTCCTGTTCCCCTGGGCCGTGCTGTTCCGCACCCTGGGGTGGTATGGCCTCATCGAGATGACGATCTTCATCGCGATCCTCGTCGCCGGCCTGTTCTACGCGTGGCGGAAGAAGGCGCTCAATTGGTACTGAGCTCGCCGAAGCCGAGCATCGATCTTGGCCCGGTGGCAGAGCGCCTGCGCTCCGCCTGCGCCGATCGGGCGACGGTGAGCCTCCTCCACGACATGGTCGTCATCGACGTGACCGGCGAGCATCTGGTCGCCGTGGCGCGGATCGTCCGCGACGATCCTGCGACGCGTTGCGATCTCTACTCGGTGAACGCGGGCGTTGACACAGGCACCGGCGAGCTCCGCTCGGTCACGTTCGTGCGCGGGACCGCGACGCACGCCTTCGTGATGCTGCGCACCGCGTGCACGGTCGAGGACCCGCACGTCCCCACGCTCTCCGGTGTGTGGGAAGGCGCGAATTGGTGCGAGCGCGAGACGTACGACATGTTCG
>JBKJTV010000145.1:0-4058 GCA_046589985.1 Candidatus Limnocylindria bacterium
GGTACTCCGGCGAGACGCCGCGCACCACGGCAGCTCGGGCGCGACGCTCTCGCCCCAGCCGACCGCGCCCTCGCTCTCGACGCGGACGATGACGTGGGTCTGGTGCGTCTCGACAGAGCCGCTCGTCTCGTAGGTGCGCCGCAGCGGCAGCCGCAGGACGAACAGCTCGACGCGCTCCAACCTCACTGAGGCTTCGCCTCAGTGAGTCCAGCACTCTCTTTTCGCGGGGGCTCTGCCCCCGCCCCCCCGAGCCTCGGCTGCGGTACGAGCAGGTACGCGCCGCGCCCGTCTGCCGCCCGAAGGAACTCGACGGCGGCGTAGCCTGCCGCAAAGGCCGCCTCGAACGCGGCCCGCGCCGAGTAGCGCCAGGCGAGCGCGAGGGCGGCATCGTCCCGCTTCACGGCCTGGAAGTCCGACGGCACCTCTAAGAGCAGATGCGACTCGCCCTCCGGCGGGCCGAGCTCGGCCGGCCGACCACGCTCGGCGCGAAGCACGTAGCGGATACCTTCGCCCTCCGCGTTCTCGAGCGTGGGAGAGCGGTCATCGCCGCGGAGGCGCTTGTAGGTCCGGTCATGTCCGACCGGCCACTCCACGTAGAAGCGGTCCGACGGTAGCCCGGCGTTCAGCTTGTCCGGCATCGCGCCGTAGTGATCGCGCAGGTACGTGCGTGCGTAGGTGCCGAGCTTCGCGAAATTGAAGTGCGCGTTCAGCGCCTCGAGCGGGTCCATCGTCCAGGTCACGATCTCGACCCCCTGGTCGAGGCAGTGATCGCGCTGCGCCTCCTTCAGCGCGACCGCGATGCCGCTCCCCCGATGCGCCTTCCGGACCGCGAGCATGTGCGAATGGTGACGGAAGTGATCGTCGTGGATGCCGAGGAAGCCGAAGACGAACCCCGCCGGCCGCTCGTCTCCGTCCACATAGCCCAGGGCGACGAACCCACCGTTGTTGGCGACGGCGAGGAGCAGCGCCGGCGGGACGACGGAGTCGCCCCAGACCTCCTCCTGGATGGGCAGCGTGAGGGCGCAGGCGGCGATGTCGGTGGCGATGTCGATGCGCGGTGTCACGGCGGGTATGATGCGCGCCGATGGCAGGGAACGTTGACTTCCTGAAGCACGTGCGGCTCTTCGAGGATCTGGACAAGAAGTCCCTCGAGGCGATCGCCAACTCGGCGGTCGAGCAGAGCTATCAGCCCGGCGAGGACGTCGTGAAGCAGGGCGACACCGGCGTTGGCGCGTTCATCATCCGCTCCGGTCGCGTCGAGGTCGTCCAGGAGCGTGGCGGCACCTCCGAGCGCATCGGGGAGCTGAAGGCTGGCGACGTCTTCGGCGAGATGGCCCTCCTCGACGAGTTCCCGCGCTCCGCGACGGTCCGTGCGATCGAGCCAACGACCTGCCTCGGCATCCAGCGCTGGCACTTCAGGGGCATCCTCGAGAGCCACCCGCAGCTCGCCCTCGCCCTCCTCCCGGTATTGACACGCCGGCTCCGCAGCGCGGAGGCCCACAGCCACGAGGCCGCGGCGAAGCACTAGCCCGCCCGCGCGCACGCCCGTACTCTCGACACTGATG
The DNA here is from genome assembly GCA_046589985.1 of Candidatus Limnocylindria bacterium. GTDB lineage: Bacteria > Chloroflexota > Limnocylindria > P2-11E > P2-11E > JACDAF01. The sequence goes on from JBKJTV010000145.1 coordinate 1,566, forward strand.
CCACCCCGTCCGGCCAGCCGTACCGCCGCGCGCAAGGCCGAGAGGACCGTCACGCGGGCGTTCCTCTTCAGCGACCTCCGTGGCTACACGGATTTCGTCGAGAGCCGTGGGGATGCGACCGCTGCACTGCTCCTGCGCGAGTACCGGGGCCTCGTTCGGGCCGCCGTCTCGCGCCAGGGCGGAGCCGAGGTGAAGACCGAGGGCGACTCCTTCTATGTGGTGTTCGAATCGGCGCTCGCGGCGCTCGAGTGCGCGGTGGCGATCCACCGCGCGGCGCAGGCGCACAACGACACGAAGCCCGACGCGCCGATCCGCATCGGGATGGGCCTCCACGTGGGGGAGACCGTTCCGTACGACGATCAGTTCGTCGGTGGCGCGGTGAACGTCGCGGCGCGCCTTTCCGCGAAGGCGAAGGCCGGTGAGCTCGTCGTGAGCGACACGTTCCGCGGGCTGGTGCGGACGGGCCAGAGCTACGCGATGGAGGATCTCGGTCCGCAGCGCCTCAAGGGCGTGGCGGAGCGCCTTCGCGCGTGGATGGTCGAGTGGCGCGATCCGAGCCGGGTGCCAGCCGATGCCGCGCCCACGGCGCCCGCCGCGATGCCGCTCCTCAGCAGGAGCGAGCCCGTGGCGCCACGGCCGGTGCCAGGTCAGCTCGTCTGCCCGGTCGTCGTCGGTCGGACCGCTGAGCGAGCGCGCTTCGCGGAGCACTTGAGCCACGCGCGCGAGGGGCGCGGTCAGACCGTCCTGTTGTCCGGAGAGGCGGGCGTCGGGAAGAGCGCGTTCACCAGGCAGGCCATCGACACCGCGACGGCGCAGGGCTTTCGCGTGCTGTACGGCGTGACGGTCGAGTCGGATGGCGGTCTGCCGTACGCGCCCTTCGTCGCGGCCGTGCGATCCGGCTTCCGCGGCATCGAGCGCGAGCGCCTCGGCCGCGTCCTCGCGCAGACCGCGCCGGACCTCGCGCAGCTCTTCCCGGAGCTGAGCAAGACGACACGCAGCGAGGCCGCGAGCAACGTCGAGCAGCACCGCCTCTCGGTCGCGTTCCAGGGACTCTTCTCAGCGTTCGCCCGCGAGGCGCCCGTCCTCCTGGTCGTCGAGGACCTGCACTGGTGCGACGAGGCGAGCCTCTCGTTGCTCCACTACCTCGCTCGCGAGCTGCGCGACACGCGGGTCCTCCTGCTCGGGACCTACCGCAGCGACGAGATGCACCGGCGGCACCCGCTCCTCCGCGTGCTCGCCGCCATGCAGCGCGAGCGCGTCGTCGGGGAGATCGCCCTCGGCCGGCTCAGCCGCGAGGAGGTCGCCGAGCTCATCCGCGCGACGTTCCTGCCGACCGATCCGAACATCAGAGTGAGCGACGAGTTCCGCGACGCGCTGTACGACCGGTCCGAAGGGAATCCGTTCTTCACCGAGGAGCTCATCAAGTCCCTCGTCGACTCCGGAGATGTCTTCCACAGCACCGGGAAGGGCTGGGACCGCAAGCCCATCGACCAGATGAAGATCCCGGGGTCGGTGCGGGAGGCCGTGCGCGCACGGGTCGAGAAGCTCTCCCCGGAAGCGCAGACGACGCTCTCGGCCGCCGCGGCCATCGGGCTGCGCACCTCGTTCGACCTGCTGCGGGCGGTCCGCGGGCTCGCCGAAGCCGACCTCGAGGGGCACCTCCGCGAAGGGATCGAGCAGCAGCTCGTCATCGAGCTTGGCGGGCGGACCGACGAGTACGGCTTTCGCCACGCGCTGACGAAGGAGGTCGTGTACGACGACCTCATGGTGCGCGAGCGCAAGCGGCTCCACCGCGCCGTGGCCGACGCGCTGATCGCGGATCCGCAGGCCGAGCCGGCGCTCGTCGCGCACCACCTCATCGCCGCCGCCGACACCGAGGCCGCCGCGCCGTACCTGCTCGACGCCGCGAAGCGCGCGTATCAGGCGTTCGCGCCGCGCGACGCCGCTGCCCACTACGAGAAGGCGATCGAGATCGGTCTCCCGCCCGAGCAGCTCGGCCCGGCGCTCGAGGCGCTCGCCGAGACCTACTACCTGTTCGACTTCGGGCGCTCGCGCAAGGCAGCCGAGGAGGCTGCGGCCCTCTACGGGGAGCACGGCGACGTGCGTGGTGCCTCGCGGATGCTGCGCCTCGCGAGCCGCAACGTCTGGCAGCAGGGCGTGCCCCTGCGACCCGTCGTGCTCGCGCAGGAGGCGATCGACATCCTCGACGGGCTCGAAGAGACGGTCGAGCTCGGCCGCGCGATCGCGAACCTCGCCGGCCTGCACATGATCGCTCGAGCCGACGACGAGGCCATCGCCCTTTCTGACCGCGCGCTGGCGATCGGCGAGCGCTTCGCAGATACCTGGACGATCGCCAACTCGATGATCACGAAGGGAACATCGGTCCGGAACTCCGGTCGGCAGGACGATGGCCGGTCGCTCCTCGAGCAGGGGCTCGCCCTTGCGAAAGGTGGCGGGCTCGCTGAGGTCGCGCTCCGCGCCTACAACAACCTG
>JBKJTV010000234.1:0-3584 GCA_046589985.1 Candidatus Limnocylindria bacterium
TTGACCGGCCATATGCGGGCCGTCCGTCTTCCAGCGCGTGCGCGCCGTGCCCGAGCGCAGGACGTACAAGCCCTTCTTCGTGCCGACCAAGAGCGCGACCGATTTCGCCATCTTCTACGAACCTCCCGACACCGCTGGGATCAAGTGGATCACGTCGCCATCGCGGACCGGTGTCGCCTCCCCGTCGAGGAAGCGAACGTCGTCCTTGTTCACATAGACGCTCAGGTGCTCCCGCAATCGACCGTGCTCGTCCCGAAGCCGCTCGCGCAGGGCCGGGTGCGCAGTGACCAGGTCGTCGAGCGCCCCGCGGAGTGTGTCACCGCGGACCGCCGCCTTGCGGGCGCCGCCCGCGAACTCGCTGTACGCGCCGTACAGGCGCACCGTCACCGGCATCTGACGCAGATTACCGGCTAGCGGAAGGAGGCGGCGATCTCGAGCGCGCGCTCCTTGCTCACCTGGGCCTCGAGACGGAGCAGTTGGCCGTCGCGCTCCCAGAGCAGTGCGTTGCCGGCGAGGCGCAGCGACTCCTGGAGGATGTTGCCCGCGGGGTCGCGGTAGAAGAAGAAGTGCGTCTCGCCTTCGATCCAGATCGCGGGCGCACTGCCGACATTCGTCCGCTCGACGCGCGTGTTCGGGCCGACGCCCTTCCCGATGAGCGTCGCATCGAGCGCTCCGGGGAACTGACCCACCAGTGCTCCGTGGCCGGTCGGTCCGGCAGGTAGGCCGGTCCGCGCCCGGTACACGAACGAGACCTGTCGACCCGTGCTTGCCGTCCGAACGTAGATTTCGTCCGGCGCGGCAAAGACCGGATCCAGCGACGTGCGCAGTCCCGGCAGCCCGCGGACGGAGTCGATGGTCGCGCGGACGCCGAGGTCGAGCGAAGGGATCGGCGTCGCGCTCACCGGCGGGGAGCTCACCGGCGGCGCGCTCACCGCAGGGACCCGGACCACGTCGACGCCCCGGAGGCGCACGAGCTCGGTCGCGGTCGCGCCGGCGCCGATGACGAGCAGCGTGAGGACCGCGGGTGCGAGCGCGAAGATCCAGGGTCGGCGCGCCGGCTCGGGACGCTCCGTGATCCTCGCGCGCACGCGCGCGGCGAGGTGCGGCGTCTCGGGTGTGCGGAGGCGTGCTCCGATGTCGCGGAGCGTCGCCTCGAGCTCGGCGTCGGTGAGGCGTCGCCTATTCATGCATGACCTCGCGCAGCCGCGCCAGCGCCCGCGAGAGCCGGGACTTCACGGTGCCGCGCGCCACGCCGAGCGCCTCGGCCATTTCCGCCTCGGAGAGATCGAGGAAGTAGCGGTACGAGATGACGAGACGGTCCTCCTCGCGCAGGCGCGCGAGCGCCGCGAGCACCGTGCCGCGGGTCTCCGCCTCGAGCGCCGCAGCCTCGGGTGAGGCCGCCCTGTCGTCCAGCGGCCGATCGAACGTTTCCGTGAGCTCGACGGTCGGGTGGCGGCCGGCCGACTTCCGGCGGTTGATCGCCTCGTTGGCCACGATCCGCAGCAGCCAGGGCCGGAATGGCGCGCCTTCCCGGAAACGCCCGAGCGCCCGGTAGGCCTTCACGAACGCATCCTGCGCGGCCTCTTCCGCCTCGGAGGGGTCCTGCGTGATGAGGTACGCCGTTCGGGCGGCGATGCCCTGGTAGCGGATCACCAGCTCTCCATACGCGTCGCCGTCTCCTCGTCGCGCCCGCTCGACCAGCGCGTGCTCTTCGATCTCCATGTAACTACCACGCAGCCGTAAGGCGAAGTGGCAGCACAGTCAGGGCAACGCGCAGCGGTGCCATGACTAGCTACAAGTTTCCGGGCACGCCGGTTCCGCTCAGCTGGCGGCGACCGCGGCGAAGGGGTCGTCCTCGGCGACGGCCTCGGCGCCGATGGTCACGAGATCCCGCAGGGAGCGGTAGCGCTCGGCAGCCCGTTCGCGCGTGAGCTGCTCGACGCCTTCGACGCTGAACTTCTCGACGGCGAACGAGGCGCAGACGACGCCGTGGATGAGCGCGCGCCGCAGGTGCGCGTCGTCGGGCGTGCCGCAGCTCGCGAGGTAGCCCATGAGCCCTCCCGCGAACGAGTCCCCCGCCCCCGTCGGATCCTGGATCTTCTCCAGCGGGTAGGCCGGTGCCCAGAACGAGCTGGTCTTCGTGAAGAGGATCGCCCCGTACTCGCCGCGCTTCACGATGAGTGCCCGCGGACCGAGATCGAGGATCTCGCGCGCACCGCGCAGGATGCTGAAGGTCCGCCCGAACTGCCGGACCTCGGCCTCGTTGAGGCTCACGACGTCGACGCGCGAGATCACCTTCGCGAGCGCGTCGCGTTGCGTATCGATCCAGAGGTTCATCGAGTCGAGCGCGACGAGCTTCGGCCGGCGGACCTGGTCGAGCACGTCGAGCTGGATCTCGGGATGGATGTTCGCGAGGAACACAAAGTCGCTGTCCCTGAAGGACTCCGGGATGTGCGGCTTCCAGGTCCCGAACACGCCGAGGTCGGTGGCGAGCGTCTCCGCCGCCCCGAGCTCGTAGTCGTAGCGGCCGGACCAGTGGAACGAGCGTCCGGGCAGCCGTTCGATCCCGGAGACGTCCACACCCTTGCGCGCGACGCGGTCGATGTCGCTCTGCTCGAAGTCGTCGCCGACCACGCCGACCAGACGCACCGGCGCGTAGAGCGACGCGGCGATCGAGAAGTAGCACGCCGCGCCGCCCAGGACGCGGCGCCGGCGCTCGAATGGTGTCTGCACGTCGTCGTAGGCAAGCGATCCGACGACGAGAATGGTGTTGCTCACGGCGCGCGACCGTAGCACGGAATCACGCCGGGCTAGACGGCCCCGTCCCGCCGGAGCGTCGCGATCTCGTCCGCACTGAAGCCCGCCTCGCGGAGGATCTCGTCCGTGTGCTCGCCGAGGAGCGGCGGCGCGCGCCGGACCGATGGCGGCGTCCCGTCCATCCGCACCGGGATGCCCGGCGCACGCACGCGGCCCGCCTCGGCGTGGTCGACCTCCGCGATGAGCCCGAGATGCCGCACGGTCGGGTCGGTGAACACCTCGCCGAGAGTGTTGATCGGGCCGACCGGCACGTTCGCCTCGCGAAGCCGCTTGACGACCTCGTCCTTCGGCAGCTCGCCGATCCGGCGCTCGAGCCGAGGCACCAGCGAATCACGATGCCGCACGCGCTTCGCGTTGTCCGCGTACCGGGGATCCTCCAGCAGCTCTTCGAGATCGAGCGCGCGGCACGCCCGCTCGAAGATCGCGTTGTTGCCGCAGCAGACGTTCACGAATCCATCGGCAGCGCGAAAGGTCTGGTACGGAACGATCGACGCGTGCTCGTTCCCTTCCGGACCAGGCACGGTCCCGTCGGCGAAGTACCGCGCGGCCTGCCGCGAGAGGAGCGCCACCTGGCCGCCGATCATCGTCGCGTCGATGACCTGGCCCTCGCCCGTGCGCTCACGCGCGTGCAGCGCAGCGACGATGGCGAACGCCGCGAACATCCCGGCCACCGTGTCGGCCTCCGGGACACCGACCATCACCGGCGCACCGCCCTTCGGCCCGGTGAGGCTCATGATCCCGCCCATCCCCTGGACGATGAGGTCGTA
>JBKJTV010000184.1:0-15281 GCA_046589985.1 Candidatus Limnocylindria bacterium
CGTCCACGAACTCGGCGCGTTGACCTTCCGACCAGGCGACGTCGCGTTGTCGAAGGCTTCCGGACGCCGCGAGGATGGATGCGAGCGGCGTCCGCAGGTCGTGCGAGACGGCATCGAGGAGAGCGCTCTTCAGCTCGTCCGTGCGGCGAAGAACTTCGGCGTCCAGCGCTTCCCGCCGCAGCCGCTCCCGTTCGATCGCCTGCGCAAGCTGCGCGCCGGCCGCCGCCAGGAGGCGATCGTCGACGGCGCGGAGGGCGGCGCCGCCCTCGCGCCGTCGCACGAACAGCGTCCCGATGCGAACCTCGCCGACGAGAAGCGGCACGGCGTGCGTGAGCGGATGATCCTTCGCCTCGGCGGCCCGATAGGGCGGAACGACCGTCACCCACCGCCCGCGCGCACCGGCCTCCGGATCGCCGGCCAGCAGCCTGCCGCCAACGGGTGCCGCACGCAGCGACGCCACGACGGCGACATCCCCATACGCGAGCTCCCGGTCCTCCGGACGGGCCGGCTGCACCACGAGCCCGCTCAGGTCGAGGGCTTCGGCGATCCGTCGTGCCACCGCGGGCAACGCGATGTCGAGCTCCGGCCCCGCGAGCAGCCGGGCAACGTCGTACAGGACGACGGCTTCGCGTCGCCGTTCATCGGCCTCTCGCGAGCGCTCTCGCTGGAGGCCCGCGAGCGTGCCCGTCACCACGGCGGTGAGGAGAAAGAGGAGGAGCGCGACGTACTCGGCAGGGTCCGCGATCGTGAAGTGATGCACCGGCTCGACGAAGAACCAGTCGAACGCGAGGAACGCGGCGAGTGATGCGACGATCGCAGCGCCGCGACCGAAGATCGCGGCCGTCGCGAGCACCGCGACGATGTAGAGCATCGAGGCGTTCGCGATCCGCGGGCCATCGAGCGCGAAGCCGATGACGGCAGTGACGACGGCGACACTGCCGATGGCGAACACGGATCCGAAGAGGGCGCTTCGCGCACGCACGGCTATCTCGTCCGGGCGCGCGCCCGTTCGACCCCCGTCGCGTCGTAGAGCACGATCACATCGCTGGTCTCGTCGACCGTGACGGTATGCGCGGGCGAGGTGAGCGCCATGGTGTTGAAGGAGCCCGGCGCCGGCTCGATGAAGCGCGCCTGGACGCGCAGCTCGTTCCCGACGCGTGTGATCCGTTCGATCTGGATCGAGTAGCCGCCGCTGGGCTGGCCACCCTGGTACGCGGTGATCCGCAGGCCGCTTCCGGCTCGTACGGCGTCGATCCTGGGCGCATCGTCATCCTGCCCGCTGTTCCCCGTCACACCCGCATCGCGGAACGCCACGGGCCGCTCGCTCACGGGCGCCGTCGGCGAGGCCGCCGGACCGGGCGCTCCCGCCCCGCCGCAGGCCGCGAGCAACATCGCGGCGAGCGCGAGCTCACATCCCCGAAGCAAGGCGGTCCGCCAGGAACGGTGGGAGCCCACGCTCGCGGATGCGCTGCTGCGTCTCCGCCACGTCGTATGCGGTCCTCATGAACTCCACCGTACGCCCTTCAGTGTCGAGGACCGCCCAGGACGAGCGGGGATCGCGATCCCGCGGTTGGCCGACGCTGCCGGGATTCACGAGCACGCGTCCCTTCAGGGCCACGATGCCGCGCCCGAGCGTGCTGCTCACGTGATCGCCCGCCAGCTCGAACACCGCAGGAACGTGGGTGTGGCCGTTGCACGACAGGTCGGACTCCGCGGCAATGAGCGAGGGGTAGGCGCTCCGCGCGTCCCAGACGTACTCCCAGACCGGATCGCGGAGGCTCCCGTGTACGAGCGTCACACCGCCGGCGTGCTCGACCGTGGGCAGGGCCGCGAGGAAATCGCGATCCTCTGCCGACAGCCACTTGCGATGTGTCACCGCGGCGCTCGCCGCGACGGGGTTGAAGACCTCGAGGCCCTGCCCGGTCGCCACGGCGAGGTCGTGGTTCCCCGCGACCATGATCGCCTGACGTTCGCGCAGCAATGCGAGGACGTCAGCGGGGTCCGGACCGTAGCCCACCGTATCGCCCATCACCCAGATGCCGTCGACCGGTGGAAGCGCGGCGAGCACGGCCTCCAAGGCGACGAGATTCGCGTGGACATCGGAGAGGAGCGCTACGCGCATGCGGCCTTCGCTTCGGCGAGCGTGAAGCGGCCCTCGGCGAGCGCCCGCCCGACGACGACCGAGGCGGCACCCGCGCGCGCGAGCGCGCGAACGTCCGCGAGGTCGCGCACGCCGCCGCCGGTATGCAGCGCGACCGCAGGTCCCTTGTTCGCGAGCGCCGCGCGTACGCGACCCAGGAGCGCGAATGCGGGACCGTGCAGCCGGCCCTCGCCACCGAGATCGATGACGTACAGGCCGCTGATGCCGGCAGCGACGGCGGCGAGCGCGGCAGAGATGGCCTCCATCCCGCGCGCCGCATCGACCAGGCGCGGCGCTCCCCCGCGCGGCGCAAGGAGCCCGTCACGAGCTTCGATCTCGACGATCGCCTGACCGCCAAGCGCCGCGACGGACCGCAGCAGCTGCACATCGGCGATGACCGCGCTCGAGAAGAGCACGCCGGCGAATCCGCGGTCGAGCGCCTTGCGCGCACGCGCGAGGTCGGAGAGGCCGCCGGCGAGCCGGCACGGCACGCCGGAGCCGGCCGCGATCCGCTCGAGCAGCTGCGCATTCCGGGGCTCGCCGTGCTCGGCGGCGTCGAGGTCCACGAGATGGAGCTCGTCGGCGCCGGCCTCTACGAACCGGCGCGCGAGCTCCAGGGGGTCGCTCGAGCCGAAGCTCGCGCGCCCGTCCCGTACGTCGACCGACGGCACGATCACCATGGCCGACGCTTGATCTCGGCCGCGGACCGCGGGTAGCCCCGGGGCGTCGCGCGCATCTTCCGAACGACGACGAGGTGGCGGCCTGGCAGCAGCTCGCCGAGACCCATCGCCGACGTCGGCACGATCGCGCTGATCTCGCCACCGATCGCCTCACAGGCCCGGGCGGCGGCCGGAAGCTCGGCGTCGACCTTGCCTTTCCAGACGATCGCGTCACCTCCGAGCACGAGGAGCGGCAGCAGGTACTCGACGCAGTCCGCGATCGAGCCGACCGCGCGCGCCGTCCCGACGTCGTACCGCTCGCGATGACCTACATCGCCGGCGAGCGCCTCCGCGCGGGCATGGTGAACGGTCACACGCTCGAGGCCGAGGACGTTCGAGATCTCTTCGAGCCAGCGCGCCTTCTTCCCGACGGACTCGACGAGCGCGGCAGATGAGCCCGGGATCGCGATGCGGAGGGCAAGGCCCGGGAACCCCGCGCCGCTGCCGACGTCGACGATGCGCTCACGGCCGGTCCAGCGGCGGGCGGCGATGGCCGTGAACGAGTCGAGGAAGTGCTTTGTGGCGATATCGGCAGGCGTCGTGATCGCGGTGAGGTTCACGGATGTATTGCGTTCGATGAGCTCGTCCGCGAAGCGTTCGCACGCAGCGACCTGGCCCGCCGAGAGTGCGACCCCGAGGCGAGAGGCCTCGCGTGCGAGCGCCGCGAACGGCGCGGAGGTCGCGGGCACGCTGGCTATCGTAGGGGCGATGCGGTCACGCGCGTTCGCAGGAGCCCTCATCGCGCCCGTCCTGATCGCGGGTCTGGCCGCCCTTGCCGGTATGACGCGGGCTGCGTCGGCCGCGGTGGCCATCGACGGATCCCGCTTCCTCCCGCAGTCCGTGTCCGTCAACGTCGGCGAGACGGTCACCTGGACGAACCGCGACCCGGCGCAGCACACCGCGACCGCACCCGGTGCCTTCGACACCGGCGTGCTCGCGATGGGCCAGAGCAGAGCGGTCCAGCTGAACGCGGCAGGCACGTTCGAGTACCGCTGCGCGATCCACGGTGCGATGACCGGGACGGTGCGTGTGCTCGGTTTGGCGACAGCGCCGGCGCCGCCACCGACGGCGGCGCCGCCCACACCGGTGCCGACGCCGGTGCGCACGCCGACACCTGCACCCGCCACGGCCGCGCCGACGGCGAGCCCGACACCGACGCCTTCCCCCACGGCCAGCCCGACCCCGTCCCCCACGCCGGCTCCCACGGCGGCAGCGAGCGCCGTTGCGCAACGGTCACCGTCGCCGCGCAGCGATCCCCCCGCGCTCACCGCCGCGCCGCCAGTGGGTCCGGACAGCGGTCCCGGGCCGACGCTCGCGGTCGTTGCCGGAGCGCTCGCCGCCGGCCTTGTCGGTCTGGGGGTCTATCTCGCGCGCCGGCGCTAGCCCGCCTTGGCATCGTCTATGCGTGGAAGCGGTCGACGATGCAGGAGCAGGGACTCGGCTGGCTGGAGGGCATCTTTGGCACCGTGCGGTGTGCGAACTGCGGCGCCGTGTACGGTCGCGAGGACGTGGCCGTGGTCGGCAACCGCGATGACTACTGGTTCGTCCGCTGCAATTGCCATGCGTGCGGCACGCAGGGCATCGGGGTGGTCATCGTGAAAGAGACCGCACATCCGCCGAGCGAGTCGACGGGCCTGGAGCGCACGGGTGCAGCACGCCCCTTCCAGGTGGATGACGTGCTGGTCGCTCACGAGGTCCTGCGCGAGTATTCCGGAGATATCCATGGCCTCTTCGAGGGGATGCCGGGGCGGTAGAGCGCGGCCCGTCACAATGACCCTCTCATGCAGTCCGAGCCGGCCGACGACATCGCCGAGATCCTCGTCGACGCCGAGGTCATCGCCGCCACGGTCAGGGAGCTTGGTGCGCGGATCGCCGCGGACTACCGGGACCGCGACCCCGTCCTCGTGAGCATCCTGAAGGGCGCGCTGCCGTTCCTCGCCGACCTCATGCGCGCGATCCCGATCCGGCTCTCGCTCGATTTCCTCGAGGTCTCGTCGTACGGCTCCGGGACGAGCTCGAGCGGCGTCGTGCGCATCCTCAAGGACCTCGCGCATCCGATCGAGGGGCGTCACGTCATCGTCGTCGAGGACATCCTCGACACCGGGCACACGCTCTCGTTCGTCCTCGATCACCTGCGCAGCCAGCGGCCGGCGAGCGTCGCGCTCTGCACCCTCCTGGACAAGCCGGCGCGCCGGGTCGTCGGCGTGACGGCGGACTATCGCGGACTCGAGATCCCGGACAAGTTCGTCGTGGGATACGGGCTCGACTACGCGGAGCGTTACCGCAATCTCCCCTTCATCGGCGTGCTCAAGCCGGAGGTGTACCGGGCGGCCGGCTCGTGAGGCAGGCACTAGCGCTCGCACTAGCGCTCGCGCTGATCCCCCTCCCTGCCGCCGCGGCGCCGCTCGCCGCACTCCCCGCCACGATCCGCGTGAATGTTGCGGGCCTCGGTACGACGTACGCGGTCATCGGCTCGACCGGCACGCTCACCGTCACGCAGCCCGACGGGACGCTCGTCTACAGCGGCATCGCGCGCACCGTCGCGCGACGCAACGTCCGGCGCGTCGATGGTGCGCCCCTGGTCCCGCAGCCCGCGACCGATCCGGAGGAGCGCTTCGGCCGTGCGCGCCTGATACGTGAGGGACGTGACGCGCTGCGCGCGGGAAGCGCCGTGCTGACGACCGTCCCGTTCGAGTTCGCCATCCTGCGCGGCGCCACCGACGACATGGGCTCGCCCGCGGTCTCGGCGGACCGGATCGTGCCGCTCAGGTTCCGCACGGAGGACGGGTTCCTCACCTTCAATGGCAGGGCGTTCAAGGGGACGCTCGAGATCGCGCTCGACGACGAGAACGACATGATCGTCGTGAACGAGGTCGCGACCGCCGACTACCTCGCTTCGGTCGTGGGCGCAGAGGTGCCGTCGACATGGGAGCCCGAGGCCCTCGCGGCGCAGGCGATCGCCGCGCGCACCTACCTTCTCAGGCACCTGCGCCGGCACCGCACGTACGACCTCGAAGGCGACGTCCGTGATCAGGAATACGGCGGCACGGGAACGGAGGCAGACCCGACGATCCGCGCGGTCCGGCGGACCGCCGGCGTCGTCGCGACGTATCGGGGCGCGCCGATCGAAGCGCTCTATTCAGCGAACGCGGGCGGCACCACTGAAGATTCGGAGAACGTCTACCGAGATCCCCTCCCATATCTCCGGAGCGTCCCATCTCCGGCCGACGAGACGGCCAAGAGCTCCTCGTGGGGATACACGAGCTGGGAGTGGACGCGCGAGCTCACGGTGACAGGGCTGCGCGACCACCTCAGAGTCCGCGGGATCGACGTGGGCGTGCCTCTGCGCATCGAGCTCAGCCAGGTCTCCGCGACCGGACGCGTGCTACGCGCGCGCATCGTCGGCTCGCAAGGCTCGCGCGACATCGGCAAGGACCAGAGCCGGTACTTCTTCGGCCTGCGCAGCTCGCTCTTCACCGTCGAGCGCCACGCCGGCGGGGCGCTCGAGGCCGTGGAGCACACCGAGATCGACCGCGCGCGCGCGCTCGAAGGCCTTGGCGCTGAGCGGCTGGGCGCCGTCTACCGGCGCATCGTCGGCCCCGAGCGAGAAACGCTCGAGCTGCGCATCGTGGGATCCGTGTACCGGCTGCCGGACCGCTTCGTCTTCAAGGGGCGGGGCTTCGGCCACGGCGTGGGCATGTCGCAGTGGGGCGCACAGGGGATGGCACTCGGCGGCGCCACGGCTGAGCAGATCCTCACTTATTACTACCGCGGGATCGAGCTGACGAACGTCGGCGGCGATTAGAGCAGACGGGGATGTCCGCCGCGGGCGGGTGGCTGCCTCGGCGGTGACGACGGCGCGACGGATGGGCTACGGGGATGGTGACAGCCGCTGGCCGGGTGAGCTGCTGAGGCGGGTCGGCCGCGAAGCGGCCGTGCGCGCACAAGCTGTGAGTGAGAAGCCGTGGCAGAAGCCCGCCGAAGCAGGCACCCGTCAGGCCTGGGGTCCCGCCTTCTAGGTGATCATCTGAGCCGCGGCGCGGATCGGGATGCGGACGTGCAGCACGGCATTGCCGTCAGCACGTTGGTCGACCTGTGACTCACCCTTGAGAAGCTCGAGCCGCTCGCTCCGACGGAGCCCTGAGGCGAGCTCGCCGTCGGGCGGAAGCTCGCGGCCGTCGCTCTGCAACATGATCTCGAGCGTCTCGTCGCGCCAGGTCGTTGCAAGCGAGATGTCGCGCGCATTGCCGCGCTCGATACGCTCGATGAGGGAGTCCTGGATGAGGCGGAAGATGGCGACCTCGTCCTCGGACGCGAGCCGCCGATCGCGTCCGTTGCTCGCGAAGTCGATCTTCACGCTGTGCTTGTCGACGAGGGTCTGGATGTAGCGGCGCAAGGTCGGCACGAGCCCGAGGTCGTCGAGGATCATCGGCCGCAGCTCGAAGATGAAGCCGCGCAGCTCCTGCAGCGTCTTGTTCACCATCAGCCGCAGGCCCGCCAGCTCCTGTCGCGATCGCTGGGGATCAACGTCGTAGAGGCGCTCGCTGATCTCCGATTGCAGCACGACATTCGCCATCGCCTGCGCGGGACCATCGTGCACTTGGCGCGCGATGCGGCGGCGCTCCTCTTCCTGAGTGTCGACGACCGCCTGAAGGAGCTTGGACTCGTCCCAACGCTCGGATGGCGCGGCCGGGGGCGGGGCTGCGGCGGGAGCGGGCGCGTCACGGAGCTGCGCCGCTGCGCTCTCGATGAGCGTCAGGACGCGATCGAGGAGCTTGCGCTTCGCGTTCAGCGCCGCGAGCTGGCTCTCCATGGTCATGCGCCGGCCCTGGGCGGCGATGTGCTCATCGGCGGCGGTGATGAGGTCCTGACCACCGGCGGGTTTCGCGGCCTCGTAACGGGCCTTCGTCTGGTCCTCGCGCTGCTGGAGGCGGGTGATCTCGGTCTGCGTCGAGTCCCCGAGCATCTCGAGCTCTTTGATCTCAGCACGGAGGTGTGCGGCCTCGCTCGCGAGGCCAGGCGCCAGGCTCAATGCCCGATCTCCGGCGCCTTGATCCACCCTTGGCGGATCGCGTACACGACGGCTTGCGTCCGGTCATTCACCGACAGCTTCCGAAGGATGCTCGACATGTGGTTCTTCACGGTCTGCTCTGAGATCGCGAGCGCGTATGCGACCTCCTTGTTCGTCTTGCCCTGCGCGATGTTGTCGAGGATCTGGACCTCGCGTGGCGAGAGCGGAGCGAAGACATGAGAGGAACCAGGGCCGTAGACCGAGAGCTCGCGGAACTCCGCGAGGACCCGCGACGCGACAGCTGGTCGGCTGAAGATCTTCTCGTTGATGATGAATTGGCCGGACCGCACGCGACGGATCGAGTCTGTCAGCTCCCCAGGCTCGCAATCCTTGTGGAGGTATGCGGCGGCGCCGGCACGGATGGCGTCGAAGAGGGTCTGCTCCTGATCGTCCCCGGTGAGGATGAGCACGCCGATGTGTGGCTGCTCCCGCCGGATGCGCTGCGCTGCCTGGATGCCCGAAAGCCGCGGCAGCTCGGCTTCGATGATCAGGATGTCGGGTTCGAGCTCGCCCGCCTTCGCCACCGCGTCCTCGCCGTCGGTCGCGACGCCGACGATCTCCATGTCGGCTTCCTGCTCAATGACCTGCGTGATGCCGAGCGTCGTGAGGCGGCTCGCATCGGCGAGCAGGATGCGGATGGTCTTGTCGCTCTTGTCCTTCATCGGGCGCGCGTCGCTGCCTGCTTCGTCACCGGGAGCAGGAGTGTAACGGCGCTACCCTGCTCGGGCGTCGAATGGACCTGTAGTGATCCGCCGATGAGCTCGGCGCGCTCGCGCATCGAGAGGAGGCCGACGGATCGCTTGCGGTGCGCCGCCTTCACCAGATCGAAGCCGATGCCGTCGTCGACGATACGCAGCAGCCACCGCGACGGCTCGCGCATCCACTCGAGGCGGACTCCGCGCGCCTGCGCATGCTTGTGTACGTTCTGCAGGGCCTCTTGCATGACGCGATAGATCGCGAGCTCCTGCTGCGGGAGGAGCCCGGTGTCCGAGCCGTCGAGCGCGCAGTCGATGCGGACGCCATACCGCGCCTCGAAGTCCGCGGCGTAGGTACGCATCGCGACGCTGAGTCCGAGCTCGGAGAGCGTCGGCGGGCGGAGCTCGTAGATCATCGCGCGGACCGATTCGAGCGACTCGCGGAGCGAGTCCTTGAGCTTCTTGATCTCCAGGCGAGCGGCACGCTGGTCGATGGAGCGCTCGGCGACGCGCTCGACGTACTCGATCTCGAAGATGGCGTTCGCGAGCGCCTGGGCCGGGCCATCATGGACGTCGCGGTAGATCCGCTCGCGCTCGGCCTCGAGGTTGTCGAGCATGCGCTGCGAGAAGTCGACCTGCTCGTCCGGGTCGGCACCAGGCCGGACGCCGGAGCCAAGGAGGTATGCGGCGCTCGATTCGATGTGGCTCACCACGACCTGGAGCTGCTTCAGCCGCCGGTAGGCCGCCTGCATCGGCTCATCGATCACTCCACCCGTTCGCGCCTCGGCCTGCTTCTGGTAGGCGCGGCCGTAGCGGTCGACTTGCGCGCGCAGGCGGCGCACGTCGCGGCGGAGCGTTTCGACGACCGCGTCGAACTGGTCGTCGAGGTCCGTGTCGGCGTTCCGTGCGGGCGAGGCGCTCTCAGACCCGACCACGCGCAAGGTGTTCTTCGTCCGGCGAGTCTAGTAGCGGAGGTCAGGCACCGGATATCAGGAAGGTGGCGGGACCACCGGGGCATTTGCACGGGGGGCCAGGGCCCGACGCATCGGCCAGAGCGCCGTGACCAGGAGGAGCGCGATGAGCGCCGGAACGACGCCGTTGTATGACTCGCTGCTGCGCGCGTCCCCGTAGAGCCCGTGCAGTGCCGTACCGAGCAGGAGCAGGGCCGCAGAGCCCGTGCACATGACGACGATGGCTTGCGTTCGGGATCGCTTCGCGATCAGTCCCGAGGCCATGACCAACGGTGCGATGAGGAGGAGCTGGTCATAGGACCACGCGTAGGGCACCACGACCGCGCTCGCCGCGAGCGCGACGGCGATCGCCGCATCGGACCGCGGGTCGAACGCGACGATGGCGAGCGCCAGCGCCACGATCAGAACGGCGCCGAGGAGCAGTCCCGGGGGACCGAACAGGTCCGCGAGCGCGGTCGGCAACGCGGTCGCCTGTGGCCTGACCGGGAGCCGGCCGATCACGACCTGCGCCCACTCACCGGGCCAGCGCGGCAGGATGAGCACCGAGACCGCGAGGACCGCGAGGGACACCGCCGCGAACCAGGCCAACGCCCGCGCCTGGCCGCGCGCAGCCGCGACGCGGAGGAGCGCCGGCACAGCGACGAGGAACAGCTGCGGCTTCGCGAGCGCGGTGAGCGCGAGCGCGATGCCAAAGCCCCGCTCGTGCCCGCCGCGCAGGCCGAGGACGACCACGCTGACGAGGGCGAGCAGCAGGAATCCCCACTGCCCGTTGTGCAGCGTTGCGATCCCGGGTTGCGAGGCAATGAGGGTCAGCCCGGCGAGGGTATGCACCACCGGGAGATCCGGCGCGTAGGCACGCAGCAGCGCGCGCACGCCGAGGATCGCGAACGCGATGCCCATCGTTCCCCAGACGAACGCGGAGACCCCGAGCGGCATGAGGCCAAGTGGCAGGAGCGCGAGGAGGACATGCCCCGGGTAGCCGTAGACCGGCGTGATCGGCTTCTGACCCTGAACGCGCTGCGCGTCCTCGACCCAGGTCGTCGGCTCGTACGGATCGCGACCGAGCACGAGGGTACGCGGGCCAGCCCAGATCTCGCTCCAGTCGTTCGTCGCGACGCGCTGCTCGCGCAGGGCGACGAACCCGCTGAGCAGGACGATCAGCAGACCGAGGCCGATGCCGACCCCGTAGGCGACGTCCAGGCCGAGACGCGGTGGCACGGTGTGTCGAGACCAGCGCATCAGGGCCGGACGAGCAGCACGAAGCGAGCGTCCTCGGCCCGGACACGCCAGCCAAGCTCGCGCAGCGCGACCGCGAGCGGGCGCTCGGGGCGCAGCAGGACCTCGCGGATCGCGCGCCGCTCGAGCGCCTCGCGCCAGCGCGGGCGCAGCGTCGTGAGCTCGACGTAATCGTCGAGCACCGCGGGAATGAAGGGGAAGAGACGACCGTCGATGAACGCCGGCCGCTCCGGGTGGTAAAAGATGAGCCAGCCACCCCAGTCGTATTCGTGCAGGAGGTTCCCGGTGCCTGTCCGGATCGCATCGCGCGCGCCGACCGGATAGGCACGCTCGTCGGGCGCTGTCGGCGCGGAGACCGTGCTCGCGAGCGCCCCGAGCACGAGCGCGATGGCGAGCCCCGCCTGTGCCGGCGGGGGCAGTGGGTACGAACGGCCGCGACGGTAGGGCAGACGGCCCCAGAGGTCGGCGGCCTGCGCCGCGATGAAGGGCGTCGCGCCGAACGCGAACCACAGGAGGTGGCGCTGCGCGGAGAGCGCGAGCCAGAGCAGGGGGGCGAGCAGCAGCGCCTCGAGCAGCGTGCCACCCGACACGAGCGCACCAGCCAGCGCCGCGATGACGAAAGCCGCGAACACGAAGCCCGCCGGCTTCAGCACGTCTGGCGGCATCTCCTCGACGATGAAACGCGGCGGCGACAGCACGTGCGAGGCGGCCGAGCCAAGGCCGAGCGCGCCAGGATCGACGAGTGTCGCGGTGAACGCGACGGCCAGGGTGAGGAGGAATGCGCGCGCGACCGGCCGGCGAAGCAGCGTGGCCTCGACCGCGAACACGCCGATCACCGCGAGGCCGAGCGCGTAGCCGCCGTGCAGGTTCGTCCAGAGGAGGAGCGCTGCCGGCAGCGGCCACAGCGCGCGCCGCTCGCCCGCACGCACGGCAAGGCAGAGGTCGAGCACGAGCGGGAAGAGGGCGATGGAGAAGAGCTGCGGCCGATCACCCCACGCCTGCTTCGAGAGCGCGAGCGCGAACAGGACGACCAGGATCGCGGCGGGCCACGGCGCGCCGAGCCGCCGCGACGCGCGGGTGAGGAAGAACGCCGCGCACGCGACGAGGAGCCCGCGCAGCACGACGATCCCCTGCCACGAGCCGGCCTGGTACGCCAGCGCGATCACGACCTGGCCGAGCCACTCGCCGACGCTGTACGCCTCTCCGCGGATCGTCGAGGTGAAGATGTCCTCGCGCAGGAGTGCGGTGTGCTCGAGCATCCAGCGCCCGCTCGCGATGTGCCAGTAGGTGTCCGGATCGCCGGCCGGCAGGCCGACCGCGAGAGCGTAGGTCGCGGCCGCGATGCCGAGCGGTGCGCTGTTGCGCACGAGCCACCCGGGCACGGTCATCGGCGCGCCAGCTCGCACTCGCTGCGATAGTCGTACACCTTCACGCCGCCGACGTCCGCGCGTGGCGACCCCGCCGTGTAGCGGTCGTCGTAAGCCGAGAAGTGCGCGGGTTCGAGCACGAGGACGCGGGGGTCGATCCGACGGAGCTCGCACGCCACCGCCTCCAGCCCATCGGCAGGAGACACGACGGTCGGGCGACCGGAGATCCAGCGCCACGCTGCCCCGTCGATGGCGAGCATTCTGCCCGGAGGGAGCGCACTCACCGCCGCCAGGCGCCGTTGCGCGAGCCCGTTGAATGACTCGTCCCACTGCGCGATGGCGACGATCGAGAGCACTGCGATGCCGGTGAGGGCGGCGACGCTCGTTGGCTTCCCGGCCCAGCGAGAGGAGCCGACCACGGCGAGCGCGACCCCGAACGGCACGAACGCGGCCAGCGAGTGGAAGTACGAGCCGCGTGTCGAATGCAGCGTCCACACGAGCGACTGCGCGAGAAAGACGCCGATGGCGAGCGCCGCCCACGCCCGGACGTCGGGGCGCCGCCCGAGCCGTCGGAGCGCGACCGCGATGCCCGGCAGCAGGATGAGCATGAAGCCGAACGCGAAGGTAAGGGCGTTCGTGACGAGCGCGTCTCCTTTCGCGCGCAGCGCATCGGGCCAGGCGGCGAGATACGCGTCGAGCGTCGGCGGTGCGATCCGGAAGAAGTCCTCATAGCGCAGCAGGAACGCCGACCGCGCGAACAGGTCCGCCGGATAGCCGATGGCGACCTGTCTCAGCTGCCAGGCCAGCCCGATCGCGAGGGCTGTGCCCGCGCCCGCCAGC
Source organism: Candidatus Limnocylindria bacterium (assembly GCA_046589985.1). Lineage (GTDB taxonomy): Bacteria > Chloroflexota > Limnocylindria > P2-11E > P2-11E > JACDAF01. The sequence continues at coordinate 13,040 of JBKJTV010000184.1, forward strand.
CCGGCTCGCGAGCGCAACGCCAGGAACGCGAGGCCGAAGAGCGCGCCTTCCGCGCGCGCGAGATAGAGGAGTCCCACCGCCAGTCCGGCGAGCGCACCGGCCCGGACGTCGCCCGCGGCGGCCCGCCGATACAGGAGAAAGAAGGCCGTGCCGAGGACAGCCGCGGGTGCGAAGCTGTCGACGCTCACCCATGCCGGCGCGAACGCACCGCCGAGGCCCGCGAATGCGGCCGCGACCATCGCCTGGCGATGCGTTCCGCCGAACGAGCGCGCGGCCAGGTAGCCGACCGCGGGGATCACGGCGGCGACCAGGACGATCGCGAGCTGCCCCGCCCCGAAGGAGCCGATGATGCCGCCGACGAGGCGGATGCCGACGGCCTGGATGACCGTTGCGAGCGGCATCCAGAAGCGGTGGCTCGCGACCGGCAGGTCCTGGAATCCCGGCGCCTCCATGAAGTTCCACACGAAGTCGGCGGTCAGGCCCTGGCCGAGCGCGAGGCGCTCGGCGACGACCGCGTAGTAGTACGCATCGGTGTAGCCCGGCTGCGAGACGACGAGCATCGAGGCTGCGCGCACGGCGAGGAGCGCGGCGCAGAGCACGACGAGCTGGTTGCGCTCAGGCGTTCGCAAGGCTTCCACCCCGCGCGCGGGCGCGCGCGTACACGATGCCGCCGACGACGATCACCGAGAAGATGCTGACGACCCGGTCGAGCACGGCAACGGCGACCGCGTCGTGCTGCGCCATGCCGAAGCCCGCGGTGAGGACGTACACGATCGCGATCTCGACGAAGCCGAAACCCGCTGGCGTGAGCGGTACCGTCGTGAGCAGCGACGACGCGACGGCCACGAACACGACGCCGGAGAGCGGGAGCTCGAACCCGAGCGCGGCGAGGACGAGCGCGAGCCGCGCCGCCTCGGCGAGCCAGATCAGCAGCGTGAGGGGCCCCGCGGATGGGAGCGCCCGAAAGCTGTGGAACATCCCCTCGCGGAAAAGTCGGCCGATGCGCCGCACCTCGCGCGGGAAGAAGCGGGCGATCCGGGGCGCGAGTGCGTAGACCGCGAGGAAACCCACGACGATGACGATGGCCAGGACCGCGCCCGACGCGTAGAGGACCCGGAGGTCCGGTAGCACGGTCCGGCCGAACGCGATGTACCCGCCGACGATGAGCAGACCGAACACCGCGAAGAGGTCGAGGAGCCGCTCCGCGACCACGACCCCGACCGTCCGGGAGAGCGACACGCCAAAGCGCCGCTTTACGAGGTACGAGCGGTACAGGTCGCCGAGCTTCGCGGGCACGAGGCAGTTCACGAACCAGCCGAGGATGAGGATCTCGAGCAGGTCGCGGCCGCGGACCTGCACGCCGTTCTGGGCGAGGAGCCGCGCCCAGCGGCGCGCGCGCAAGGGGAACGACGCGAAGTACGCGCCGAGTGACAGGAGGACCAGGGCCGGAGACGAGCTCGAGATCGTGTCGAGCACGGCACCCCAGTCGACGTTCCGCGCGAAGACGGCGAGGAGCGCGAACGGAATGATCGTGCTGACCGCCTCGCGCCAGCCGAAGAGCTGCCTGCGTACCGCGCGCTCGTCAACGGTCGCGGCCTGCGCCGCGAGTGCTTCGATCTCCGGGCCCTCGTCGGGCACTAGCGGCGTGCGGTCAGCCACTTCACGAGCTTTGCGTACCTCGTGTGGAGGTGGACGCCCACACCCGCGAGCGTGCCGTGCGCCGTGCCGTTGCGCAACGAGGCGATGAAGCTGGCCTGATCCGTGAAGTCGTCCATCTCGAGATGGACGCGGCCGAGCTCCCAGGGCGTGTGCGCGTCGCTTCCGGCGGCGCCCGGGATCCCGTGTGTCGCCGCGAACGCCGCGGCCCGCCGATTGTCCGACTGAAAGGCTTCGCGTGCGTTGAAGACCTCGAGGCAATCCACCTGCGGCCAGAGTCGCTCGAGCGCGTCGCGGCGGATGCGGTGATTCCGGTTGCGCGAGAAGGGATGCGGCACGCTCACCAGGCCGCCCTGATCGTGGATACGCGCGATCGTCTCCTCGCCGGAGAGGCCTCGCGGGACAGCGCGCTCGAGAAAGAGACCGATCAGGTCGCCGTCAGCGCTGGTGATCTCCTCGCCGACGAGGAGCCGGAAGCCGTCCGCGAGCTCGCGTAGCCGGAGCGCCCCGTCGATCGTGTCGTGGTCGGTCGCGAACACGACGTCGAGACCGGTCTCCTTGAGGCGCGCGGCCTGCACGCGGACCG
>JBKJTV010000258.1:0-2654 GCA_046589985.1 Candidatus Limnocylindria bacterium
CTGCGTACCGCGTTCTCCGATGGGTTCGTCATCGTCGGATTCGCGAACGGGCAGTATCCCGCCTACCTCCTTGAGCGCGAGGATTGACACACCGCATTCGCAGCGTCGAGCTCAGGCTGGTCCGGCTCCTCCTTGCCCGGCCTTTTACAACATCGAGCCATACGAAGACGCACCTCGACCACATCCTCATCCGCGTCGTCGATGCGGATGGAGCCGAGGGTTGGGGCGAGTGCGTGAGTCCGTCCGATCCCTATTACTCAGCAGAGACCGTCGAGACCTGCTGGCACATGCTTCGGGATTTCCTTGTGCCCGGGATCCTGGATCGCGCTTGGAGCGTTCCGGAAGAGATCGCGGCTTCCTGGGCCGCGGTGCGAGGCAATCGGTTCGCGAAGGCAGGCCTCGACATGGCGTGTTGGGACTTGTACGCGCGTCATCGCGGGGCATCGCTCTCGGCGATCCTCGGCGGGACGCAGCGCGAGATCCGATCGGGCGTCAGTCTCGGGATCGAGCCGACCATCGACGCCCTGCTCGAGCAGGTAGCACGCTACGTCGAACTCGGCTACCACCGCATCAAGTTGAAGATCGGCCCCGGACGCGACGTCCCCTACGTCGTCGCTGTCCGGGAGCACTTTCCAGACATACCCCTGATGGTCGACGCCAACTCCGCCTACCGGCTCGACGATCCAGCGCATCTCGCGGCGCTTGAGGCGCTCGACTCGTTGGGTCTCATGATGATCGAGCAGCCGCTCGGAGACGACGACCTCGTCGACCACGCGCAGTTGCAGGCACGCCTGCGCACGCCGATCTGCCTTGATGAGAGCATCCACAGTGCTGAGGACGCTCGGAAGGCGATCGACCTGGGAAGCTGCCGGATCTTGAACATAAAGGTCAGCCGTCTCGGCGGACTCGGCGAAGCGAAGCGCACTCATGATCTCTGTTTCGCGCGCGGCGTGCCCGTCTGGTGCGGCGGCATGCACGAGTTCGGCATTGGCCGGGCAGCGAACGTCGCGATCAACAGTCTCCCCGGGTTCACGTTGCCCGGAGATGTTTCGGGGTCCGACCGGGCCTACCGCGAAGATATCGTGAGCCCGCCGATCCGGGCCGAGCGGGGGATGTTGCGTGTGCCAGTCGACCGTCCGGGGCTGGGCGTCGAGCCGGATCTTGTGGCGATCACATCTCGAACGCTGCGCCGCTGGAATGCCGTTGCGGCGAATTAGGAGGGCGGAGCCTCCACTGACCTCGTCCGAATCCGTGCTCAGCCCTCAAGGAGAACGTCACACCGGCAAGCTCGGCCAATGCGACAGCGGTGACCTCAGAGGCGGGAAATAGGGGAACAACACTGCGCAAAAAGTGAGAGCTGTCATACCAACGTTTGGTCAACGGCGCGTAGCAGGTTGACGACACTGGCCCGCATTGGGCGCTGGACCAAGCGTCGGCCTCAGCCGGTAGCGGATGGGTTGCCACCTCTTCGGTCAGGGGTCAACGAGCCCTCGCTCGAGAAGTTCAGGTAGCTGATTGGCGTGGAACGAGCGGGCCGGGGCGGTCTCTTCGTCTCTGGCTGACTTGACCGTGATATGACCCCTAGTAATACTGCGCTCCGTGACGAAGAGGGCGGCCATTTCCCTGTCGGATGAGCTGTACCGCCGCATCGAGCGAGCGCGGAAGCGTGTGGGAAAGGACCGCAGCAGCTGGCTGCAGGAGGCGGCGTCCGAGTACCTGAGCAAGCGCACGCAGGCGGAGGAGATCGAGGCGTACTTCAGCGGCTACGAGCGCGCTCCGCTCACCGCTGACGAGGTCTCCCTCCTCCGCTGGAACGAGGCGCACTTCGGCGAGGTCGCGGACGAGCCCGCGGTGGTGTCCAGGCGCGGTCGACGCTGATGGCCCGTCCGACGGAGCACGGCGAGGTCTGGGAAGCGGCTCTCGACAAGGTGCGTCCGGTCGTGATCGTCTCGCGCGACGATGTGGCCGGCCGGCGCGGCAGCGCGACCGTCGCGGCGATCACCAGCACCGTCCGCGGACTGCCCACCGAGGTGCTGCTGGACCACCGCGACGGCTTCCCGAAACCGTGCGCCATCAACTGCGATGAGCTGACCAGCATCCGAAAGGCGCGGCTCGATCGCCGCATCGGACGCCTATCCGATATGAAGATCGACTCGCTGGACGACGCCCTGCGCTTTGCCCTTCAGCTGCGCTAGCTCCTACCTCGCAGGGACCGCTCGGCCTCCTCCGCGGCGCGGTCCGTCGACGGCACGAACTGGTCGCGTCGCGGACGAGAAGGGCGGCCTCTTTTGTCTATCCTCCGCGCAATGCGCGTCTCGGTCGGCCTCCCGCAGCACGATGGCCGACCGGCGCTTCGCGCGGTCGCACGCGAGGCGGAGGCCGCGGGCTTCGACGAGCTTCGCATCGCCCTATGCATCGGTGTGGCGGCGGCGACCTTCCGTCCGCCGGGTCTGCTCGCGAAGCTGGCCGATTCGCTCGACCGGATCTCCGGCGGTCGCTTCCGGCTCGGGATCGGCGCGGTCGGCGACCGCGGTGTCGAGGAGCACGCCCGGTACGGGATCGCCTACCCGCCGCCCGGCGAGCGCGTGCGCATGCTCAGGGAGAGCGCGGAAGCCGTCCGCCGGCTCTGCGAGCGGCCGGTGCCTCTGGTCATC
>JBKJTV010000335.1:0-12401 GCA_046589985.1 Candidatus Limnocylindria bacterium
CGTGTCCACGAGGACGCCGAGGATCTCGCGAAGCGTCTCGAGGCCACCACGCTCACCTTCGCGCTGAAGGCCGGCAAGGATGGAAAGACCTTCGGCTCGGTGACGAGCAAGGACATCGCGGAAGCGCTCAAGCGCGACGCGAAGATCGAGGTCGAGCGCACGAAGATCCATCTCGATGATCCGCTGCGCACCCTCGGCGTTCACAAGGTCGAGGTGCGGCTCCTCACGGACGTGCGCCCGAAGATCACCGTCGCGGTGGAGCCGGCCTAGCTCTCTGCCCTCGTCTCACCGAGATCGCGGAACCTCGTGAGCTCGTTCTCGAAGAGCAGGTCCATGTCGCCGGTCGGCCCGTTCCGGTGCTTCGCGAGCTTCAACCGCACGATGCGGTCCTTCTTGTCCTGCAGGTCCTTCTGCCAGAGGAACATCACGAGGTCTGCGTCCTGCTCGAGCGCTCCCGATTCGCGAAGGTCGGAGAGCATCGGCTCCGTACCGCGCGTCTCGATCTGACGCGAGAGCTGCGAGAGCGCGATGACCGGGACCTCGAGCTCGCGCGCGATCGACTTCAGTGCGCGCGAGATCTTGGCGACCTCCTGGTTCCGGTTCTCGTCGTTGCCGGCGCCTTCGATGAGCTGGAGGTAGTCGATGACGATGAGGTCGAGCCCACGCTCGGCCTGAAGGCGTCGCGACTTCGCGAGGATGTCGGTGACGGTCAGGCGGCTCGACTCCTCGACGAAGATCGGCGCCTGCTGCAGCCGTGACGACGCCTGCGAGATCGCCTGGAACTCGTCCTGCGAGAGCCGGCCGCGGCGGATGCGGTTCCCGTCGATCTCGGCGGTCATGGAGATGAGGCGCTGCACGAGCTGGAGCTCGCTCATCTCCATCGAGAACACCGCGCAGGTCTTCCCCTGCACCACCGCGGCGTGCTCGACGATGCAGAGCGCCAGGCTCGTCTTCCCAAGGCCGGGCCGCCCGGCAAGAAGGATGAGATCCGACGGTTGCAGCCCACCGGTCTTCGCGTCGAGCGACGCGAGGCCGGTCGGCACGCCGACGCGCTGGTCATCGCCCCGCTGCGTGATCTGATCGGCGTACCGCTGCAGTGCTACGTCGAGGGAAAGGATGTCGCGGTGCAGGCTCGTCTCGTTCACCGCGAAGAGCAGTGCCTGCGCTTCATCGACGGCGGCCTGCGCGTCGTCACGGGTGAGGGCGATGCGGGCGATCTCGTTCGCGGCCTTGATGAGCCGGCGAAGGAGCGTCGTGCGTTCGACGATCGTCGCGTAGGTCTCGGCATGTGCGACCGTCGGGACCCCCTGCATGAGGCCGACGAGGAACTGCGCGCCTCCGACGGCGTCGAGATCCCCCGCCGCCGTCATCTCCGCGTGCACGCTCTGGAAGGCGATCGCATCGCCGCGCGCGGCGACGCGGTCGATCGCGCTGAGCACGAGACGATGCGTGTCTCGCGAGAGGTCGGCGGGGGCGATCCGCCGCCGCCGCAGCTCGTCGTAGAGCAGGCCGTCGAGGAGGACCGCGCCGAGGAGCGAGGCTTCGGCCTCCGGGTTCTCCGGGGGGGCTTTCGGTGCGACGCGGTCGGTGAGGATGGTCATACCGGCATCCCACTGTCATCGGCGCGGCTGAAGAAGCGCGCCTGCTCGCTCTCGAAATACAGCTCGAAGTGTCCGGTCGGGCCGTTGCGGTTCTTCGCGACGGAGCCCTTGATGAGCCGCGGCGCGCCCGTGACGACCTCTTCCTTCTCCCGCCAGAGCATGATCACGATGTCGCTGTCCTGCTCGAGGCTGCCGCTCTCTCGCAGCGTCGAGAGCTTCGGCTCGCTGCCGGAGTCCCCCGCGGCGCGCGAGAGCTGTGAGAGCCCGATGACCGTTACGCCGAGCTCGCGCGCGAGCGCCTTCAGGTTCCGCGTGATCGTCGCGACCTCCTGGACGCGGTTCTCCTCGTGCTCCGAGGTCCGCATCAGCTGGATGTAGTCGACGATGATCACGCCGAGCTTGCCCTGCGCCGTCGCGCGTCGCGCCTTGGTGCGCAGCTCCATGATCGAGAGGCCCGGCGTGTCGTCGAGCAGGATCGGCAGCCCCATGAGCGCGGTCGCCGCCTCGGCGTCCATCACGTTCCCCGTGCGGAGCGCGAGGAGGTCGGTGCGGCTGTTCATGCCGAGGAAGCGCGCGACGATCTGCTTCGCGTCCATCTCGAGCGAGAAGACGAGCGCGGTATGGCCGCGCTTCGCCACGTTGTGTGCGATGGCGAGCCCAAGGGAGGTCTTGCCGACCGACGGGCGCGCGGCGATGACCACGAGATCGCCGGGCGTGAACCCTTCGGTGTAGGCGTCGATCTCCCGGAAGCCCGAAGCGATGCCGCTCACCTCGAAGGGATGGTCCATCCGCGCGCTGAGGTGGTCCCAGTTCTCGTTCAGCGCCGCCAGGATGTGGCGCAGCTGCGCGTTCATCGCCTCATCGCGGAGCGCGAAGATGCGCTGCTCGGCGCGGTCGAGCGCCAGGGTCACGTCCGCGGGCTCGCTGTAGGCGTCGCCCGCGATCGAGCGTGCGGCGCCGAGGAGGCCGCGCAGGAGCGACTTGTCACGCACGATCCGGCCGTGCCGCTCGATGTCGACCGCCGTCGGCACGACCTCGGCGAGCTCGCGGAGGTAGGCGGGTCCGCCGACGAGATCGAGGACCTCACGCCGCGCGAGCTCCACCTGGATCGTGAGCGGGTCGATCTTCTCGCGCCGTTCGAGGAGCGCAAGCGCCGCCGAGTAGACCCGCTGATGGGCTGGCACGAAGAAGTCGTCGGCGCGCAGGAGGTCCGCGACCTTGAAGATCGCGTCGCGGTCGATGAGCAGCGCGCCGATGACGCGCTGCTCGGCGGCACGGTCGTGCGGTGCGGCCGACTGCTGGGTCGGCATCTGGAGCGTCACTCCACAGGATTAGAACACGCGTTCGACTGTGTCAAGGCCTCTCCCGATGGCCCGGGAGGAAGCGCCCGGCGCTCCAGACCGTAGGCTCCGAAGGTCCCCTGCGGAAGGGGACTCGTCCACGGATCCATCCACGAAGTTGTCCACAAAGGGAGGTCCTGCGTGCGGATCCTCGTCACTGGCGGCGCCGGATTCGTCGGCAGCAATGTCGTCGACGCGCTCGTGAAGCGCGGAGACCAGGTCACCGCGCTCGACGACCTCTCGACCGGAGATCGGCAGAACCTTGCGGCGTCCGGTGCGCCGCTCGTGACTGCCGACATCGCGGACCGGGCCGCCCTGCTCGCCGCGATCGTCGGTCAGCAGTTCGACGCCGTCGTGCATCTCGCCTCGAAGACGAAGGTGGGCCAGTCCGTCGATCAGCCCGAGCTCTACCGGAAGGTCATCGTCGACGGCACGGCGAACGTGTTGGACGCGGCGCGCGCGAGCGGGGCGCGGCGGTTCGTGAACTTCTCCAGCGGCGGCGTGATCTACGGCGAGACGGCGATCTGCGCGCATGAGGGAGTGCCGATCGCACCGGTCTCGCCCTACGGAAAGTACAAAGCCGAGGCAGAGGGCCTCGTCAGCGGTTCCGGGATCACGTCGCTCACGCTGCGGCCGGCCAACATCTACGGGCCGCGGCAGCGGACGGACCTCGAGGGGGGCGTCGTCGCGCAGTTCCACGGCTGCTGGCGGGATGGCAGCCCCATCTCCGTTCGCGGCGGCGGAACGATGGAGCGTGACTACCTGTATGTCGGCGATGTGTGCGACGCGGTCATCGCGGCGCTCGGGTCGGAGCGACAGGGTGTGTACAACATCGGCACCGGAGTGGCGACGAGCGTGGCGCGCCTCGTCGCGCTGATGACGGCGGTGCTCGGCCCGCCGTCGGAGGTGCGCCAGGTCCCGGCGCTGCCAGGTGAGCTGCAGCGCAATTGCCTTGACGTGAGCAAGGCGGCGCGCGAGGGGTTCTGGCGTCCGCGCACCCCGCTGGCCGACGGATTGCGTCTGATGCTCGGATGAGCCGTTTCCTGCTCGGCTTCCTGCTCGGGATCGTCGCCACGCTCGCCGGCCTCGTCTGGCTCGGCCACTACCTCGCCCTGGAGGACCCGCTCGCCCCTGCCGATGCCATCGTCGCGATCTCCGGCGATCAGGGCGCCCGCACGCTCACGGCGGTCGAGCTCTGGAAGCAGGGCCTCGCGCCGCTCATCGTTTTCGCGGGCTCCTCGGAGGACCCGACATCGCTCCCGTCGGCCGAGCTCATGAAACGGGAGGCCGTGCGCCGTGGTGTTCCCGCAGACCGCGTCCTCACCGAGCCGTCGTCGGCGACGACGCAGGAGAACGCGACGCGCGTTACGGATCTCTTCCGCACCTTCGGGATCAAGCGGGCGATCCTCGTGACGAGCCCGTATCACCAGCGTCGCGCGGCGATGCTGTTCGACCGGCAGGTCGAAGGGACCGGGATCACGTTCCGGAACTACCCGGCGCGCGACGCCGAGTGGGATCCGACCTTCTGGTGGACACGCGCGCCCTCGCGCTCGCTGACCCTGGTCGAGGTCGCGAAGCTGGGCGTCGAGGTGCTCGGCGGACTCTTCCGCCGGACGGCCTAGATGAACTCCGCCTAGACCCCTAGCATCCGAACACGTGCCGGTCACCGCGATCGTCGGCGCGCAGTGGGGCGACGAAGGCAAGGGAAAGATCACCGACCTCCTGGCCCAGGAGGCGGACCTCGTCATCCGATTCCAGGGCGGCAACAACGCCGGCCACACCGTCGTCAACGAGGGCGGCGAGTTCAAGCTTCACCTTGTTCCCTCCGGCATCTTCAACCCGGGCGCGCTCTGCGTCCTCGGTCCCGGCACCGTCGTCGACCTCATCGCGCTCTCGGCCGAGCTGACCCACCTCGAAGGCCGGGGAGTCGCGACCGAGAACCTGCGCCTCTCCGAGCGCGCCCACCTGCTCATGCCGTGGCACATCGCACTCGACCGGCTCGACGAGCGCGAACGCGGCCGGCAGAAGCTCGGCACGACCGGCAAGGGTGTGGGGCCGGCATATTCCGACAAGGTCGCGCGCCACGGGATCCAGGCGTACGAGGTGCGCGACGAGCGCCGCTTCCGCCTGCGCGTCGCGCACGAGCTCGAGACCAAGAACAAGGTGCTCGAGCGCTCCGGCGACGCGCCGCTCGATGCCCGTGAGGTCGCCGATGCGATCCTCGCCGCAGCCGCGCGGCTCGGCGACCGGATCGTCGACACGCTCCCGATCGTCGAGCGCGCGCTCGAGCGCGACGATGGCATCCTCCTGGAAGGGCAGCTCGGCGCGATGCGCGACCTCGACTGGGGCATCTACCCCTACGTCACGTCGTCGAACCCGCTCGCCGGATTCGCGTCGGTCGGGGCCGGCATCCCGCCACGGCGCATCACCCGCGTCATCGGTGTCGTGAAGGCGTACTCCACTGCCGTCGGCGAGGGCCCGTTCCCGACGGAGCTCACCGATGCCGTGGGCGACGAGCTGCGCGAGCGTGCCTTCGAGTACGGCGCTTCGACCGGACGGCCGCGCCGGGTCGGGTGGTTCGACGCGCTCGTGCCCCGGTTCGCCCACCGGCTGAATGCGTTCACGGAGCTCGCGGTGACGAAGCTCGACGTCCTTGGCGCATACGACGAGATCCCCTTTTGCATCGCCTACGAGCTCGATGGCGCCGAGACCACCGAGATGCCGCCGACGCACGTGCTGGAGCGGGCCAGGCCGCGCTACGAGCGGCTCCGGGGCTGGGGCCGCGACATCTCGCGGACCGCAGACCGTCGCTCGTTGCCCGCGGAGGCCCGGGCCTATCTCGAGCGGATCGAGCAGACCGTCGGGGCGAAGATCGGCATGGTGGGGATCGGCCCGGAGCGCACCGCGACCATCCTGTGAATGGCGCCTGAACAGGCGATTGCTCGTCCGCCTGGTCGGCCGCATGATGCGGGCAGGGTGGGATTGGCCGACATCGCATTCCCGTACCGGGCGAAGCGTTCCTTCGGGGCCGCGTCCTTCGCGCTGCTCTTCCTCACGCTCCTTTTTGAGATCGAGCTGATCGTCTTGATCGGGCTCGCGGTGAGCGGGCGCGCCGGTCTGTTCCTGGATCTCCAATCGGTCATCATCCCGGCCGCCGTCCTGGTGAGCCTCAGCGCCGCCGCGGTGTTCGCCTGGCGCGCGCGAACGTGGACGAAGGCGCGCATGAACAGCGTCCGTCTCTACACCGCGCAGTCATCGGGATACGCCGAGCGGCTCGCGCAGCAGCACCGCTCGCAGGGCTAGCGCTCCGCGCTCGGGCGTCGCTCGTCGGCCCGGCGACCTGCGGGTCGCCGTCTCCTCCTCGCTAGCCCGTAGTCGCCGCCGCTAAACTTCCGCGATGGCGGGGGGTCGTGTGAAGCGCGAGCGAGGACGGGCTTGGCCCGGCCGAGCGAGCACGACCAGCCCTGAGCGTGGCTCGCGCGGAGCGCGAGCTTGAGCAAGTTCGGGAAGGAAGGGCTCACCTTCGACGACGTGCTCCTCATCCCCGCCCGCAGCGATGTGCTCCCCACGCAGGTGTCGACCCGCTCCCGGCTCACGACCGAGCTCGAGCTCGAGATCCCGGTCGTCTCTGCTGCGATGGACACCGTCACCGGATCCCGCATGGCGATCGCGATGGCGCGCGCGGGTGGCCTCGGCATCATCCACCGCAATCTGTCCATCGCCGATCAGGTGAGTGAGGTCCAGGCGGTGAAGGCCGCGGGCCTGCGCGTCGGCGCCGCGGTCGGCACGGGCGCGGATGCGGACGAGCGTGCCGCCGCGCTCGTCGCGGCCGGCGCGGACGTCCTCATCGTGGACATCGCACATGGCCACTCGGCGAGCGTCATTCGCATGGTCGAGAAGGTGAAGGCCCGCCACCGGGTCCAGGTCATTGCGGGGAACGTGGTCACCGCGGAAGGGACCGAGGAGCTCATCGCCGCGGGCGCTGACGGCGTGAAGGTCGGCGTGGGGCCGGGTGCGATCTGCACGACGCGCGTCGTGGCCGGCGCAGGCATGCCGCAGATCACCGCGATCGTCGACTGCGTGGAGGTCGCGGCGAAGCACGGCATCCCCGTCTGCGCCGACGGCGGCATCCAGCACTCCGGCGATATCGCGAAGGCGATCGGCGCGGGCGCTCACACGGTGATGCTCGGTGGACTTCTTGCTGGCGTCGACGAATCTCCCGGGGACGTCCTCGATGGCTACAAGGCCTACCGCGGTATGGGCTCCCTCGGTGCGATGCAGGTGCGTCAGGCGTCGCGTGACCGGTACGGCCAGGGCGACGTCGGCGAGTTCTCGAAGATCGTCCCGGAGGGCGTCGAGGGCCAGGTCCGATCCGTCGGCCCGCTCGACCCCTTCCTTCATCAGCTCATCGGCGGCCTGCGCGCGGGCATGAAATACGTCGGTGCGGCGACGGTCGAGGACCTTCGCACGAAGGCGCGCTTCGTGCGCATCTCGAGCGCCGGTCTGCGTGAGTCGCACCCGCACGACATCGAAATGACTGCTGAAGCTCCGAACTACAGGCTAGCGAGGACGAGGCAGTGAACCGCAGGTGGGGGCGACCGAGGAGCGGCTTTGCCGTGACGAGGGAGCACCACCAGCCTTGAGCCGCTCCCAAGCCTGCGTTGCGGAGCGAGCAGGCTTGTGAGCTTTCGTTGGGAGCGCGGCCTCGCCGCGCGTGCGCTGGACACCGCCAGGACGAGAGGCGCGACGTACGCGGACGTGCGGTTCGTTCGCCGCCTCACCGAGGACTCGCTGGTGAAGAACGGCCGCATCGAATCCGTCGATCGCGGCGAGACCTTCGGCTTTGGTGTGCGTGCGATCGCAGGAGGCGGCTGGGGCTTCGCCGCCTCGCAGATCACCACGGCGGCCGAGGTCGATCGGGTCGCGGCCCTTGCCGTCGAGATCGCGAAGGCCAGTGCCCTCACGAAGCTCGCCGACCCGATCCTCTCCGAGCTGAAGCCCGCGGTCGCCGAGTACGCCACGACGGTCGAGGTCGATCCGTTCGCGCTCGCGTTCGAGGCGCGCATCGGGCTCCTCGTCTCGGCGGAGGAGGCACTTCGGAAGCAGCCGGGCCTCCGCACCACGCGCGCCCGCTACGCGATCCAGCGCGAGGAGAAGCTCTTCCTCTCGACCGAGGGGTCCGACATCGCGCAGACGCTCACCGAGTGCGGTGGCGGCATCGCCGCCGAGGCGACCGGCGACGGCGAGCTGCAGATCCGCACCTACCCGGACGGTCTGCGGTTCCAGAACAGCGGCGGCTGGGAATGCCTCGCGGGTTGGGATCTCGTGGGGAACGCGCCGCGCGTGGCGCAGGAGGCGCGGGCACTCCTGTCCGCGAAGACCTGCCCGCAGGACGTGCGCACGACGGTGATCCTCGCCGGAAACCAACTCTCGCTCCAGTGCCACGAGTCGTGCGGGCACCCGATCGAGCTCGACCGCGTGCTCGGCAGCGAGGCCGCGATGGCAGGCACCTCGTTCCTCACGACCGACCGCCTCGGTTCATTCCGATACGGGAGCGAGCACATCAACATCAGGATCGACTCCACCTCCCCGCGCGGGCTCGGGACCTTCGGCTACGACGACGAGGGGGTGCCGGCCAGCGAGGGCTGGGCGGTGAAGGACGGCATCTTCGTCGGCTACCTGATGAACCGCGAGTACGCGGCTGCGCTCGGCACGCGATCGAACGGCACGATGCGCGCGGATGGCTGGTCACGAGTCCCGCTCATCCGCATGACGAACGTGTCCGTGATGCCGGGAACAGCGGGCTCGCTCGACGACCTCATCGCCGACACGGACGACGGCATCTTCATGGACACCAACCGGTCCTGGTCGATCGACGACCGGCGCCTCAACTTCCAGTTCGGCACCGAGATCGCCTGGGAGATCAAGAAGGGCAAGCGCGGCGACATGATCCGGAACCCGACCTACACCGGCGTCACGCCTGAGTTCTGGGGCTCCTGCGACGCGGTGTGCTCCGAGGGCGAGTGGGTCATGTGGGGGACGCCGAACTGCGGGAAGGGCCAGCCGGGGCAGACCGCGCATACCGGGCACGGCGCCGCTCCCGCGCGCTTCCGCAACGTAAAGGTCGGTGTCGTCAAATGAGTGATCCGGTCTTTGGCGAGGCCGAGCTGCGGCGCATCGCCCAGGAGGCGCTCCGACACGTCGACGGCGACTCGGCCGAGGCGGTCATCGTTGCGCGCACCGGGTCGCTCACACGCTTCGCGAACGCGGCGATCCACCAGAACGTCTCCTCCCTCGAAGCCACCCTCCGCGTGCGGGTCGTGCGCGGGACCCGCGTCGCGACGCAGGCGACCGATCGTCTGGACGCGGAGGGGATCCTGGCCGTGGCACGCAGCGCCAGCGAGCTTGCGCGCCTCGTCCCGGAGAATCCGCAGTTCGCCGGCCTGCCGGCGCCGCGGCCGATCGCGAGCGCGCCCTCGGCGTTCGTCGAGCGCACGGCGATCGCGTCGCCGCTCGACCGCGCGAAGGCGGCACAGCTCGTCTGCGACCCCGCGCGCGCAAAGAAGCTGCGGGCCGCGGGATTCATCTCGACGAACGTGCAGGAGATCGCCGTCGCGAATTCGCTCGGCACCTGGGCCTACTCGCCCGAGACGACGAGCGAGGTCCAGGTCGCGGCGATCGGTGAGGCCGGCTCGGCGTTCGCGCACCGCGTGTCGCTCGACTTCGACGCGCTCGATGTCCGCGGCGCCGCCGACGAGGCGATCGCCAAGGCGATTCGGGCGCAGGGACCGCGCGACCTCGCACCCGGCGACCACGAGGTCATCCTCGAGCCGTACGCGGTGCGCGACATCGTCGCGTTCCTTGGGCAGCAGCTCACCGGTCTCGCGATCGAGGAAGGACGGTCCTTCGTCGCGGGACGGCTCGGCCAGAAGGTCACCGGACCGGTCACGCTCATCGATGACCCCTTCGACGGCGCCGGGCTCGCGCGCCCGTTCGACTTCGAGGGACAGCCGAGCGATCGCCTTGTGCTCATCGAGGACGGGACCGCGCGCGCCGTCGTCTACGACTCGGGTACCGCGCACCGCACCGGTCAGCGCAACACCGGCCATGCGCTCATCCCGAACCCCTTCAGTCCGGCGAGCGCGATGCACCTCCGGCTCGAGCCTGGGACGAGCTCGCGCGAAGAGCTCATCCGCGGGGTGAAGAAGGGCGTGCTGGTGACCCGCTTCTGGTACACGCGCTGGGTCCACCAGCTCCGCACCATCGTCACGGGCATGACGCGCGACGGGACCTTCGCGATCGAGGACGGCGAGATCGCCTACCCCGTGAAGAACTTCCGCTTCACGCAGTCGTATCACGACGCGCTCTCAGGAGTTCGTGGCGTCGGGAGCGAGCTCACGCTGTTGCTTCCCGCGGAGGCGTTCGGGCTCCAGGCTTCCTCACAGCGTGTGCCCGCGCTGCATCTCGCGTCCTTCTCGTTCACCGGCGTGACCGCGCATTGACGCGTCAGACGATCGCGATCCTCGATTTCGGGTCGCAGTACACGCAGCTCATCGCGCGGCGTGTCCGCGAGGCGCGCGTGTACTGCGAGATCTTTCCACACGACGTGACGCCGGAGGCGCTGCGGGCGCGCAACGTCGTCGGCCTCATCCTCTCCGGCGGGCCTGCGAGCGTGTATGAGCCGGGCGCCCCGCTCCTCGACCCGCGGCTCCTGGACGGCACGTTCCCTGTGCTCGGCATCTGCTACGGCATGCAGCTCATGGCGCACCTGCTCGGCGGCGAGGTCGTGCCGGAGGGGCTTCGCGAGTACGGCCCCGCGGCGGTGCGGCTGACCGACCGCGGCGGGATCTTCGAGGGGCTCGGCGAGACCGAGCGCGCGTGGACGAGCCATGGGGACTCCGTGCGGCGCCTCCCGCCCGGGTTCCAGGTGACCGCGACGAGCGACCGCCTGCCGATCGCCGCGATGAGCGACGGGGCCCGACGCTACGGCGTGCAGTTCCACGTCGAGGTCATGCACACGCCGCGCGGCGCCGAGGTGCTGCGCAACTTCCTCCTCCGGGTGTGCGGCTGCGTCGGTGACTGGACGCCGGCCGCGTTCGTTGAGGAGACCGTCGCGGAGCTGCGTCGCACCATCGGGGACCGTTCCGCGATCTGCGCGCTCTCGGGCGGCGTTGACTCGGCCGTCGCGGCGGCGCTCGTCGGGCGCGCGATCGGCGACCGGCTCACCTGCGTCTTCATCGACACCGGGCTGATGCGGCTGGGCGAGGCGGAGCAGGTGATCGCGACGTTCGGTCCCGGCGATAGTGGCCCCCGTGTGGGGCAGGGTCCGCGCCTCCGGCTCATCCCGGTGGACGCGTCCGAGCGCTTCCTGTCGAAGCTCGCCGGCGTGGAGGATCCCGAGCAGAAGCGGAAGATCATCGGGACCGAGTTCATCCGCTGCTTCGAGGAGGAGGCTGCCAGGATCGGCCCCATCGACGTCATCGTCCACGGGACGATCTATCCGGACGTCATCGAGTCGAAGTCACGCGATTCCAAGACGAGCGTAAAGATCAAGACGCACCACAACGTCGGCGGCCTGCCCGAGGACATGACGCTCGAGAACGTCGAGCCGCTGCGGCGTCTCTTCAAGGACGAGGTGCGGCGCGTCGGCGCGGAGCTCGGCATCCCCGAGGACATCCTCGGGCGCCATCCCTTCCCGGGCCCGGGCCTCGCCGTGCGGGTGATCGGTGCGATCGACCAGACGTCGCTCGACACGCTGCGTTCGGCCGACGCGATCTTCCTCGAGGAGCTGCGCGCGGCGGGGGAGTATGGGAATGTCGCCCAGGCGTTCGCGGTCCTGACCACCGTCCGCAGCGTCGGCGTCATGGGCGACTTCCGCACCTACGGCTCGCTCGTGGCGCTGCGCGCCGTCACCACCGAGGACTTCATGACCGCGGACTGGGCGCGCCTGCCGTACGACCTGCTCGCGCGGGTGTCCGCGCGGATCGTGAACGAGGTGCCGGCCGTGAACCGCGTCGTGTACGACATCTCGTCGAAGCCCCCCGCGACCATCGAGTGGGAGTGACGAGGTCGCGATAGCGCCGGAGGTCGGAGTGCTAGTCGATTCCCAGAGCGAACCGCAGGGCTGTATCGAGGGCCCGCAGGCGGCCCTCGGCCAATGTGCCCGCGTGCTCCACGAGAATGGACCTGGAGACGGTCCGGAGGTCATCGCAATTCGCGACGCACTCTCGAGGCAGCCCTTCGGTCGCTCCAAGCGCGACCTCGGCAGGGATCTGACGGATCCTGGTCGTCACCGCGGCGACCACGACGTACCGCCGGCTCG
Source organism: Candidatus Limnocylindria bacterium (assembly GCA_046589985.1). Lineage (GTDB taxonomy): Bacteria > Chloroflexota > Limnocylindria > P2-11E > P2-11E > JACDAF01. The sequence goes on from JBKJTV010000335.1 coordinate 12,264, forward strand.
CGTATGCCTCCTCACGGGAGACGAGCACGACCGGCCTCAGCTTGTCGGGCGGGGCGAAGCGCGCCCACCAGACCTCTCCTCTCTTCAGCGGGGCGCCTCCGGCCAGTCGTCGTCGTACACCGGGCCGTGGCGGAGCCA
>JBKJTV010000022.1:0-4407 GCA_046589985.1 Candidatus Limnocylindria bacterium
CACACCATCGCCCGCGGCACGTCGATGCGCTCTTCACGCGCGACCCGATCGTCTCCTGGCATCCGGGGAGTGGCCGAGCTGAAGCGCGGGAGTCCCTGCGCGGGACGCGGCCAGTTCAACGAGAACCTCGGCACGTCGACCGCGCGAAGGTCCCGGTCATCGGTGTCTCGCACGACGATGCAGGATCGCAGCAGGACTTTCGTACCGGGTACGGGCTCCGCTTCCCGCTCGTGAGTGACCCTGGAAGGCCCACCGAGCATGACTGGTACGGGATGACACCTGACGGACACGTCGCCGGGTCCTGAGAGCGCTCGGTCAGCCTTAGGCTTCCGGACGCGGCCGCTCCGCGCGCCGTCAGATCGGAGGCACCACATGGTCGAGTTCATGCGCGAGGAACAGGGTCAGGGTCTCGTTGAGTACGCACTCATCATCGCCGTCATCGCCATCGCGGTCATCGTCGCGATGATCTTCCTGCGCGACCAGATCCAGAACATCTTCTCGAACATCGGCAACAACCTCACCTAGGAGTTCGGGGGGTCCGCGCGCCTACGTGCGCGGATCCCCCGATCACCAGATGGCGGGGCGGAGCTCCGGCGGTCGGGCCATCGCCCCCTCGCCGTCGTGACCGAAGGCGTCGAAGAACTCCGGCAGGTTCGAGAGCGGGCCGTTGCAGCGGAACTGCGGCGGTGAATGCGGGTCGACCGTGAGCCGCACCCGCATCGCCTCATCGCGCCAGAGGCTACGCCAGCCCTGCGCGAATCCGATGAAGAAGCGCTGCTCCGGCGTGAACCCATCCCCGGCCTTGGCCAGCGCTCGGGCCGAACGCATGAACGCGGCGAACGCGATCTTGAGGCCTCCGAGATCGGCGATGTTCTCGCCGAGAGTGAGGCGGCCGTTCACCTTGTGGCCCGGGACCGGCTCGTACACGTCGAACTGCTTCACGACGAGATCGGTGCGCAGGGTGTAGGCGATCTTGTCCTCGGCGACCCACCACTCCTTGAGGTTGCCGCCCGCGTCGAATTTGCTGCCAGCGTCGTCGAAGCCGTGGGTCATCTCGTGTCCGATGACCATCCCGATGGCGCCGTAGTTCACAGCGTCGTCGGCCTTCGGATCGAAGAGCGGCGGCTGCAGGATCCCGGCGGGGAACACGATCTCGTTGTAGGACGCCGCGTAGTAGGCGTTCACGGTCGAGGGGCTCATGCGCCATTCCTCGCGATCGACCGGCTGGCCGAGCTTCGCGAGCTGGCGACGCGTCTCGAACTCGTCGGCACGCGCGATGTTCGCCGCGTACGGTCCGCGATCGATCTCGAGAGCGGAGTAATCGCGCCAGCGGTCGGGGTGGCCGATCTTCACACGGAACGCGTGGAGCTTCCGGAGGGCCTGCGCCTTCGTGGCGCCCGTCATCCAGTCGAGGCTGTTGATACGCTCGCCGAGCGCGCCACGCAGATCCTCCACGAGGTCGAGGACCTTCTGCCTTGCCTCGGGCGGAAAGGCTCGCTCGACGTAGAGCGGGCCGAGCGCCTCCCCGATGCGCTGATCGACGGTCTCGAGCACGCGCTTCCAGCGCGGCTGCTGCGCCGGGACGCCCTGGAGGCTACGTTGGAAGAACGCGAAGTCCTCGTTCTCGAACCGGGCCGGGAGATATGGCGCCCGGGCGTGCAGCAGGTGCCAGCGCAGATAGGTGCGCCAGTCTTCGGCTGAGGCTTCGCGCGCAAGCGCGCCGAGCTCCGCGAGGAATGCCGGCTGCCGGACGTTCAGTACGTTCTCGCGGACACCGAGTGCCGCGAGGTACGCAGGCCAGCCGAAACCGGGTGAGCGTGCCTGGAGCTCCGCGAGGGTGTGCTTGTTGTAGACCTTGTCCGGGTCGCGCTGATCGACGCGCGCCATGGACGCGAGCGCGAGGCGCGTCTCCATCCGGAGGATCGTCTCGGCATCGCGCGCAGGATCCCGGTGGCCGAACAGCCCGAGCATGCGTGTCACGTGCGCGCGGTAACGGTCGCGCGTCTCCTTCGAGCGGTCGTCGTCGTTCAGGTAGTAATCCCGGTCTGGCAGTCCGAGCCCGCCCTGCTGGATCTGGAAAAGGTTCGTCCGAGAATCCTTCGCGTCAGGCAGGACCGAGACCGTGAAGCACGGGAAGGCCCGGCGGCGATGCAGTGTCGCGATGATCACCGCGCGATCCCGCGCGGTCCGCGTTCGGTCGATACGCTTGACGTCGTCGGCGATCGGTGCCAGACCCGCGCGCTCGATGCCTGCTTCATCCATCCCGCTCGCGAAGAGGTCCCCGACCTTCCGGCTGGGGGTGCCCGGCTCGAGCGTCGGGTCGCCCGCTGCCGCTTCGAGGATCTCCCGCAGCGCCATCTGATTGCGGTCCCGGATCTCCGCGAAGGCACCCCAGGCGCGCTCCTCGGGTGGGATCGTCGCGGTCGACAGCCAGGCACCGTTCGCGAAGCGATAGAAGTCGTCACACGGGCGGACGGTCCGATCCAGGAGCGCAGTGTCGACGCCGTTGGACATGTGCGAACAGCGTACCGACGGAGCCGCTAGCGTGTCGGCGATGGGCGTCGCGGAGCTCCGGACCAAGGTGCGCGCCGCGATGCCGCGGGTGCGCGAGGCACACGCACGGCTCGTTCGCATCCCGTCGCTGAGCGCCGCCGGTCACGACCGGTCGCCGGTGCGCGAGTCAGCGGCGCTCACCGCGGAGCTGCTCCGGGGGATCGGCGCCGACGCCCGGCTGCTCGAGACGCCCGACGCGCATCCTGCCGTCGTCGGCCGCATCGCCGGGCCCGCGGGGTCGCGAACGGTGCTCCTCTATGCGCACCACGACGTCCAGCCACCCGGGCCGGCAGCGCGCTGGTCGTCGTCCCCGTTCGAGCCGGTCGAGCGCGACGGCCGGGTCTTCGGTCGCGGCACGTCCGACGACAAGGCCGGCATCGCCGCTCACCTCGCCGCAGTGCTCGCGCACGATGGCCGGCCTCCCTGCAACGTCCTCTTCTTCATCGAGGGCGAGGAGGAGTCGGGCTCGAAGCACCTCCGCGGGTTCCTCGAGGCCGAGCGCGACGGGCTCCGCTGCGACGCTGTCGTCATCGCCGACTCAGGGAACTGGCGCGTCGGGCAGCCCGCGCTCACCACGACCCTCCGCGGCGTCGTCGACTGCATCGTCGAGGTGACGACGCTCGACCACGCCGTCCACAGCGGCGGATTCGGTGGCATCTTCCCTGACGCCATCACCTGCCTCGCGCGGATCCTGGCGACGCTGCACGACGACGACGGTCGGGTGGCAGTGCATGGGATCGTGTCGGACGAGGCCGACCCGCTCGACCTCACCGAGGAGGAGCTGCGCGCGTGGACCGGCGCGCGGCCCGGGCTGCGGACCATCGGCGATGGCGCGTTCACCTCACGGATGTGGCGGCGGCCGGCAATTTCGGTCATCGGGTTCGACGCGCCGAGCGTCCACGATTCGTCGAACCAGATCGTGCCGAGCGCGCGGGCGCGCGTGAGCATGCGCATCCCGCCGGGCCAGCACGCGGACGCGGCGCTGCGCGCGCTGTGCACGCACCTCGAGCGCGCGGCGCCGTGGGGCGCGGAGGTGAAGGTGACGCCGGGGTCGGCCGGCGAGCCGTTCGTCGCCGCCACGCAGGGCGCCGCCTATGACGCGATGCACCGCTCCCTCGCCGAGGCCTGGGGCCGTAGGGCCCTGGACATCGGCATCGGCGGCAGCATCCCGTTCCTCGCCGACTTCGCTGAGCTCTTTCCCGAGGCGACGCTCCTCGTCACCGGCATGGGTGACCCGTCGTCGAACGCGCACTCGGAGGATGAGAGCCTGCACCTCGGCGACTTCGAGAATGCGTGTGTCGCCGAGGCGCTGTTCCTGGAGCTGTTCGCCCGCTAGATCGGCGCGCCAGCCTCGAGGTCGAGATCGATCGGGGTGAGCAGCTCGAGCGCGACGCCTGCCTGGGTCCAGTTGATGAGCTGCTCGATCTCGACGCCGCCCGTCTCTTCCCACTCGTGGTCCTCGTCGACGTCGAGGCCGTCGCAGTAGGCCCACTCGCGGTGATGGACGGTGAGTCCGCCGCGTCCGATGCGCGACGGCGCCGCAAGGTGCGAAGGCTTCGTGCAGCGGTAGCCGATCGTCGGTCCACGAAAGACGTCGCTTCGCAGGTCCAACATGTCCGCCTCCCACACCATCGTCGCACCCACCCGAAATCGGGCGCGGCACGCCACTAGGCGATCGGGAGGACCTGCCGGGCGAGGCGATCGAGCACTGAACGCGCGTTCTCCCGCGGCACCGCCAGCTGGTACTCGACGATCCCGAGCGCCGAGAGCTCTCCGGCGGTCCGCGCGAGCGTCTCGCACTCACGCTCGTCGGCTTGCTCGACGGGGGTCCAGTGCGAGACCTCGAGCGGGCGG
>JBKJTV010000054.1:0-5641 GCA_046589985.1 Candidatus Limnocylindria bacterium
GCGGCCACCCGGTCGGGAGGCTCGCCCATCGCCGAGAGTGAGCGGTGCGCCTGGCGTGGGCGCGGGAGCATCGCCGCTTCCGCGAGGAGACGATCGCGGCGATGCTCCCGCGCCCACGCCAGGCGCACCGCTCACTCTCGGCGATGGGCGAGCCTCCCGACCGGGTGGCCGCGGAGTTCCGGCGCCGGGTCCGCTCCGACATGGCAGACCAGGACTGGCATTCCCGGTTCGATGAAGCTTCACTGCGCTGGTTCCGCGAGCGCGGCATGCGGATGAGCCAGCTCCTCCTCGGAGCGCTCGACACGGCAGGACGCGGACGTGAGGAGCTCCTCCGGCAAGCGGCCCAGCTCGGGCAGGAATACGGCGTCGAGGCCGCGCGTCGGGAGCTCTCGCTCGGGGAAGCGACCGAGGTCTTCCTCTTCTTCCGTGCGCGCTTCATGGCGGAGATCGCGACGGTCGCGCGTCGCCGCACGCTGGACGCGACGCGCGCGGCGTCGCTCTTCGAGGAAGCCGACCGGTCGCTCGACCGCGTCATCGTCGCGCTCATCCACGGCCATCAGGCGGTACCCTCGCGCGCATGACCGATGTGCGTTCGCGGGTCATCGCGCGGATCGACGCGGAGCGCCAGTCGCTCATCGAGCTCTCGCTCGCGCTGCATGGCGACCCGGAGATCGCCTATCAGGAGCACCGCGCGTCCGAACGGATCGCCTCGTATCTCAGGGCTCGTGGCTTCGAGGTCGAGCGGCCCTACAAGGGGCTAGCGACCTCATACCGAGGGAACGCGAAAGGTAAGGGCGGCGGCCCGACAGTCGCCATCCTCGCCGAATACGACGCGCTGCCCGACATCGGACACGCCTGCGGGCACAACCTGATCGCGATGATCGGCACGGCTGCCGCGATCGGCGCCCGCGAGGTCCTCGGCGAGCTTGACGGGAGCATCGCGGCGATCGGGACGCCTGCGGAAGAGGGCGGCGGCGGCAAGGTGGCACTCGTGCGCGCCGGCGGGTTCCAAGGCGTGGACGCCGCGATGATGGTGCACCCGAGCTCCCGCACGCTCTCGGGCCGGACGTCCCTCGCATCGAACCGCGTCGAGCTCGAGTTCTTCGGCAAGGCCGCACACGCCGCGGCGCAGCCGGATCGCGGCATCAATGCGCTGGACGGCCTCATCCAGACCTTCAACGCGGTGAACGCCATGCGCCAGCACCTCAAGCCGGACGCCCGTGTCCACGGGATCATCACGTCGGGCGGGAGCGCCGCGAACATCATCCCCGAGTACGCCGCCGGCAAGTTCAGCGTGCGCGCCCGCGATCACGACTATCAGAAGGAGGTCCTCCGCCGGTTCATCGCCTGCGCGGAGGGCGCGGCGGCCGCGACGGGCACTCGTCTGGTGGTGACGGTGAACGAGAACTCTGGCTACCAGAACATGGTCCCCTCCACGCCGCTCGCGGAGCGGTGGGCGGAGCACGTTCGCACGTTCGGCATCGAGGTCACGCGGGCGGCCGACGATGAGCGCATGGGCTCGACGGACATGGGGAACGTCAGCCAGGTCGTTCCCTCCGCGCATCCGTACATCGGGATCGCGCCAGAAGGAACGCCGGGGCACTCGACCGCTTTCCGCGACGCCGCGGCGACACCAGAAGCGCACGCGAATGCGATCGCAGCGGCAAAGGCGCTCGCCCTCCTCGCGGTCGACCTCCTCGCGGACCCGGCACTCCTCGCGCGCGCGAAGGCGGAATTCGACGAGCGGCAGCGCGCGGGCATCGTGAAGGGAGCTTGAGCGAGGCGCAGCTTTGCCGAGCCGAAAGCTGATCACCCGAGACACGCGGCTCCTCGCGGGTGCGCAGCTGCTCTGGGGCATCGGCTTCGGCCTCATTGCGCCGGTCATCTCGCTGTTCCTCGACTCGCTTGGCGCGACGGGGACCGATATCGGACTCGTGATCGGCGTGGGCACGATCGTCGGCGCGCTCGGGATCCTCCCGGCAGGCTTCCTCGCCGACCGTGTCGGCCGCAAGCCGATGCTCATGGTCTCGGCCGCGAGCGGCATGCTCGGCGCCGCGGCGTTCGTACCGCTTTCGGATTGGCGGTTCGCGTTCATCGGCTCGGCGCTCTACTGGGCGGCGATCGCGGGCCTTCCGATCATGACGTCGCACCTCGCGGCGACGGTCCCGCGCGAGCGGCTCGGCGCTTCGATGGGGCTCGTGTACGGCTCGTTCTTCTTCGGGATCATCCTCGCCTCGCCGCTCTCGGGTCTCATCGCGGGGGCGTATGGCCTGCGTGCACCGTTCGGCGGCGCGGTCGTCTTCTTCGGTCTTTCTCTCGTGTGCGACGCCCTCATTTCCCGGAGCGCGGCGCGCGCGACGCTCCGCACCGGCGCACTGTCCGGGCGGTTCTGGGCGTTGCTCGTGCTCGCGCCGCTCGCGGGCGCTCTCGCATACCTGCCGACGCCGCTCTTCACGGTGTACCTGCGGGACGTCGCGCGCGCGCCACTCGAGATCATCGGCGTGCTCGTCGCTGCGGTCTCGCTGGGCTCGGCGGCGTTCTCGGCGGCGGCCGGCCAGCTCTCGGATCGGATCGGTGTGGTTCCGGCGGTCGTCGGCGCGGCGGTCTTCGTCGCGATCGGGAGCGTGGCGCTCGTCGTTGGCAGCGGCGCCCTCCCAATTCTCCTGATCGGCTCCTTGCTCATCGGCGCGAACCAGGCCGCGAACCCGGTCGTGGCGGCCGCTATCGAGCGCGTCCTCCCGCCGGCGCGCCTCTCGGTCGGCTATGCGGCCTTTCAACTCGCCTATACCGGCGGCGCGGGGGTCGGGAGCATCCTCGCCGGTGCGCTCCACGACACCGACCCGCTGCTCCCCTACCTCGTGAGCGCAGCGCTCGCGCTGCCGGTCGCCGGTGTGGTGAGCCTCGTCATCGTTTCGGCGGTACGCGGAGCCGCGGCAGGCGGGGTTTCCCCGAACGGGCTTCAATAGGCGAGGCCGGGGCTTCGCCCGGCCGAAGCCGCAGGGCCCATGGCGGCCGAGCAGACGAAGTCGGTCTCGGCCGACAGGGTCAAGGGGAGGCAACCTTGGCGATCGCTGAGAAGAAGGATCTGTACTCGTTCCCCACATCCGACGATGCGATGGCGCCCGAGTGGGCGGGTACACCGATCGGGGCGAAGAACACGATCACGCGACAGAAGGGCCGCACCCCGGTCCACGACAAGACCGTTGACCTCCGGCCCGGCCTCTTCAAGCGACTCCTTGCGAGCTCGTACGAGCACATCGCCGGCTCCAAGCAGCCGACGTACAGCCATGACGTCGTGATCCACGGCCTCCGCGTTCGCGCGATCACGAACAGCGACCACCTCATCGGCTACTGGCGCGATAACTGGTTCTCGCCGAAGGAATGGGCCGACCGGACCGGGATCAGGCTCGCGGACACGCCGGATGTCCTGGTCGTCGCGCTCGGGCGTGTCGCGTCGGAGGCGGAGGCCGCGTATTACAGCCGCCAGAACGACACCGTGATCTTCTTCAACACCTCGTACTACGGGCAGCTGAAGAGCTGGGTACTCGGAGCCGTCGGCCGCAAGCTGGCCGTCGACTATGGCATCCACTCGATCCACGGCGCCGTCGTGACGAAGGACGGCAAGGGCGTCCTCTACATCGCTCCGACCGGCACCGGGAAGTCCACCAGCACATATGGGCTCATGGAATTCCCGAACACGCGCTTCCACTCCGACGACTGGGTCTATGTCCGCTATGCCTACCCGACGAAGGACGGCACGCGCGTCTCGCCGGCACGCGTCCTCGATGGAGGCGCGGAGGTCGCTCGCGGTTATCAGACCTACCGCTGGCTCGAGGATCACAAGGGCTCGGCGGCGACCGTGGTCGGCCGTGGCCTCGACGATGCCGAGCTCACCGTCCTGGCGAAGGACCTCGACGTCGACCACCCGGAGGCGTATGCCTACACCTCCGAGAAGGTCTTCTACCTGCGTTCGAACCTCGTCGAGAACTTCCCGCAGGCCGCCTTCGACATGGTCCGCTCGCGGCTCGAGAACGCACCGGACGTCTCACCGGAGTTCCTCGTGGAGCACGCAGCAACGATCGACAAAGTGTTCACGCACCTGAAGGGCAAGAAGCCCTTCGACGCGATGAGCGACGAAGTGCTCCGCACGACCATCGGCAGGTTCTTCGCGTTCGAGAACACCCGGGCCATGCTCGACATCACGACGGTCTTCCCGAAGGAGCGCGTCTTCACGAACCCGATGGAGCCCGCCCGCATCCACGCGACGTTCCTCATCAAGCGGAACTTCGACGAGGACCTCATTGTCGACCAGATGGACGTCGACGAGTTCATGGCCCGTCTCATGGTCGGCCGCACGCCCGCGGGCACCAAGGAGATCGTCTACAACTCCTACCGGGCCGTCGACGACAAGAGCGAGCGCGCCTGGCTCGATACGATCGAGGCGAAAGGCGTCGACAAGATGTGGGAGAACTACCAGAAAGCGCAGGACAAGCCGGTCACGCTCCACGAGGAGATGGAGATGTTCCGGATGCTCTACGGGTCGGCGAAGGCCTACGACCTGAACACGGTGCTCCAGAACGACAAGGCCATCACCTCACGCATGGAGGCGGTGAACAAGACGATGAAGATCATCGTGAAGGCGCTGGAGAACGAGAAGGACGACTTCCGTCACACGATCAAGGATTATCGGAAGCTGCTCGAGCACTAGGCGAGAGCGAGCGCGATCGCCTCCTCGCGCGAGAGGCGACCACCCGCTTCGCGCGCATCGACGAGCCGTTCGTTCGCCTGACGGACGAGGTCGATGGCCGGAAGCTGCCAGGTCGAGACGAGCGTCGCAAGCATCGCGCCGCTTTCGTCGCGCACCTTCTCGCCTGCGCTGTAGAGGCGGACGGCAAGATCGAGATCGCCGGCGAGCGCAGCGAGCACCGAGCGATCGATGAGCAGCAGCGCGATCCCCGAGATATCACCCGCGGCGTCGAAGGTCCGCAAGCTCTCCGCGATGCTGACGCGCGCCTCATCGAGACGCCCGTCCTTCATATCGAAGAGCGCCTCCGCGTGCAACGCCCACGCAAGCCCGAAGTGGTCGTCGAGCTCGCGCATGAGCGCGATGCACTCTTGCAGCATCGGCCGCGCGCGCTCACGGTCGTCCAGCTGATAGAGGCCGTAGGACACACCCCACAGCGTCTTGGCGATGCCGGATGGGTCGGCGAGCTCGCGGAACGTCGCCAGCGCCTGCTCACCGAGGGCGACGGCGCGCCGAATATCGCTCTGGTCGACCTGATACGTGAAGGAGGCGTTGTAGGTCTGCTCCGCGACCTGCCTGCGGTCGCCGAGGCGTGTGGCGATAGCGACCGCCTCCTCGTAGCGGCCGCGGGCGCGCAGCATCTCGCCCTGCCAGTACGCGACTCCCCCGGCGCCGTCGAGCGCGCAGAGCCGGTCCTTCGCCAGACCAGCGTCGTGCGGCAGCGCGAGGACCCGCACCACGACCGCCTCCGCCTCGTTCAGGTGTCCGCGCATATGCCAGAAGCGCCACAGCGAGCCGACCATCCGCATCGCAAGCGCGCTGTCATGCACGATCGCCCACTCGGTCGCGGCCCGCAGGTTGTCGTGATCGCGCTCGAGGCGGTCGAGGAGCTCCCGC